>NZ_JASKYR010000173.1:0-12394 GCF_041028215.1 Streptomyces flavofungini | reverse complement strand
CAGAACTCGCCGCCGTCGGCGTACTCCAGCCAGGTCCCCGCGCACACGTCCCAGTGCCGCTCCTCCGCATATCGCACGGCCGTGTCCAGCAAGGTCTCTCCGCGCTGCTTCGGGATCCGGGCGGCTGACGTGACTCCGATGGTCTCTTCCACGCAGTCCTCAACTCCCGGCACCACGGCGGGTTACGGGCGCACGCGAGGGCGGGGGAGGAGCCCCCCCCCCCCCCCCCCCCCCCCCCCCCCCCCCCCCCCCCCCCCCCCCCCCCCCCCCCCCCCCCCCCCCCCCCGGCTGGTCAGGGACGGGCCGGTCAGCGACGGGCAACGCAGCGGTCGAGCGAGGGGACAGGGACATGCGCGCACGGGGCATCAACTACGACACCGGGTTCCTCCCGGGCGAGGGACTCTCCCGCAAGCGCTTCACCGCTGAGACGGTCCGGCGCGACATGGCGGTGATCTCGGGTGAACTGCACTGCGACGCCGTGCGCATCTCCGGCCGGGAACCCGAACGGCTGAGCATCGCCGCCCGGTACGCCGCGGAGGTGGGCCTCGAAGTCTGGTTCGCCCCCTTCCCCGTCGACCTGCCCGGCGAGCGACTGCTCCCGTTCTTCGCCGACTGCGCCGCTCGGGCCGAAGCGGTACGGGAGACCGGCGCGGCGGTGGTGTTCGTCGCGGGCTGTGAGATCAGCGCGTTCTGCGGCGGGTTCCTGCCGGGCGACACCTACGGCGAGCGCATGCGGGCCATGGCCGACGCCGACCTGGAGTGGTGGTCCTCCCTGGGACCGATGCGGGAACGCCTCGACGGCTGTCTCGCCCAGATCGCCGCGACCGTCCGTACGCGCTTCGGCGGACTGGTCACGTATGCCTCCGCGCCGTGGGAGTTCGTCGACTGGAGTGCCTTCGACCTCGTCGGCATCGATGCCTACCGTGCCGCCTACAACGCCGACAGCTTCCGGGACGAGCTGCGAGGACACTTCGCCCACGGCAAGCCCGTCGCCGTGACCGAGTACGGAACCTGTGCCTACCGGGGTGCGGGAGAGCGGGGCGGGATGGCCTGGCAGGTGCCGCACGACGCGGTTCCGGACGAGGGCGAGCAGGTGCGCTACCTCAGCGAACTCCTCGACATCTTCGAGGAGGAGGGCGTGGACACCGCGCTCTGGTTCACCTTCGCCGGTTACAGCAGACCCGGGGAGCACGACCTCGGTTCCTACGGTGTGGTCCGGATGCTCGACGAGGAGCGCTGGGGGCCGAAGAAGGTGTTCCACACGATGGCGGACAGGTACCGAAGAGGCTGATGCGGCAAGGGCTGCGCGCGCCGACCCGCTTCGTGACCGTCGCCGTGTGGTGCTGTGCCGCCCCAGCCCAAGCCCCCTGGCGTGGGGCGGCACAGCGGGGAGGTGGGTCAGTTCGCGGGTGTTCCGCGGTAGCCCACAGGTCCTTCGTTCGGGAACTGGGCAGTGCCCTCGAAACGGGAGCCGTTGTCGTAGAAGGTCACCGATCCGTTGCCCGCGTTCGGCGAGGACCAGGTGACGGTGGAGCCCTCGGGGGGATTGCCGTGCCCGGGGATGACGTCCCACCTCCCCAGCACCGCATCCCTCGGCAAACCACTCCCGTGCGTGGTCCGGACGCGTGCTCCCGCCGACATCTCACCGGCGTGAGCCCCGCAGGCCGTGACGAGAAGGGCTGCTGCCCCGTGACCGTGCGGGCGCCCCGGCGTCAGGAGGAGAGGGCGGCGGGGCTGGGCTCGGCTGTGGAGTGCAGGCGGTCGAGACGTTCGTAGAGGGCGCGTACGAGGCGGGCGAGGTTCTGCACCCGGGCCATCGTGGCCCGGGGCGGGGCCGACAGACGGCGCTCGGCCTCCTTCAGCACGATCTCGGTCAGTGCCTGCGTCCCGCTGGCGCGCGGGAGTTGGGCACAGTGGCGGCGCAGGCTCTCCGATAAGGCCCGGGCCTGGTCCACCAGGCGTACCGCGATCTGTTCGTAGTCCCGTGGCTCAAGGGTCGGCGGGGGAGCGGTCCAGGAGAGTACGTCCCGGACAAGCGCCAGGTACGGCTCCCGTCCAAGCAGCGACGCCTCATTGCAGGCGTCACGCACGGGTGTTGCCGACGGTGTGGTCATCAACGATCGCCCCCATGGGCCGCCTAGAGGTCTGGGCCGCTTAGTTCCGAAGGGCTAATATCGTCGTCGACCGCCCACCGCTGCAAGTACATCTGCAATTGCATCGGTAAGAACGGTCGTGCGAGGGCATAAATACGCCAGCGCATGTACGGGTCCGCGAGCGGGCCGAAGCCAGTCAGCGAACGAGGAGTGGAGCGGGTGCAGTCACCGCCCAACGGCATACGCGCCGATGCCATCGACGGCACGGTGTGGCGCAAGAGCCGCCGCAGCAACCCCAACGGCAACTGCGTTGAGCTGGCCGCTCTCGCCGACGGCGGGGTCGCGGTGCGCAACTCCCGCCATACGGAGGGACCCGCTCTGGTGTACACCCGCGAGGAGATCGCGGCCTTCGTCCTGGGGGCGAAGGACGGCGACTTCGATGATCTCGCAGGGCTCACCTGAGCGCATATGTCGGCCGGATAGTCACCGTAACTGTACGAAGCAGTAACGCCGATGGGACACTGAACCGTCACCGACCAGCAGGGAGTTCAGCATGGTTTCCGCGCAGCCGGGGCCCACCGAGCCCCTGCGCCGTCACATCGAGCACCCCCGGGGCGGCCCCACGGTGCTGCGGATCATCCTGGGCACGCAGCTCCGCCGGCTGCGCGAGGCCGCGGGCATCACCCCGGCGGCCGCGGGCAACGCGATCCGCGGCTCCCACGCCAAGATCAGCCGTCTGGAACTGGGCCGCGTCGGCTGCAAAGAGCGCGACGTGGCGGACCTGCTGACGTTGTACCGGATCACGGACGAGGCCGAGCGCGCCGCATACCTGGAGCTGGCGCGCGGCACCAGCGCGCCCGGCTGGTGGCACCAGTACAACGATGTCCTGCCCGGCTGGTTCGAGACGCTGCTCGGCCTGGAGGGCGCCGCCTCCGTCATCCGCACCTACGAAGTGCAGTTCGTTCCGGGCCTCCTTCAGACGGAGGAGTACGCCCGCGCGGTCTGCGAACTCGGCAACCCGCAGGCATCGAGCACCGAGATCGAACGCCGCGTGGAACTGCGATTGCAACGCCAGGCGCTGCTCACCGCCCCCAGCCCGCCCCGCCTGTGGGCCGTACTGGACGAGGCGTGCCTGCGACGGCCGCTCGGCGGGCCGGAGGTCATGGAGGCCCAGCTGCGGCATCTCCTCGACATGACGCGCCTGCCCAACGTCACTGTGCAGATCGCCCCGTTCGACCTCGGCGGCCACGCGGCGGCGGGTGGCCCGATCACGATCCTGCGCTTCCTGGAGCCGGATCTGCCCGACGTCGTCTACCTGGAACAGCTGACCAGCGCGCTCTATCTGGACAAGCGCGACGACGTCRACCACTACCTCGCGGTGACCGACCTGCTCAGCGCCCAGGCCGCCTCTCCGCGCCAGTCCCAGACCATCCTGGAGGACCTGATCGCGGGCATGCGAAAGGGCTGACCGCCCCGAGGACGGTCAGCCCCGCCGCCGCAACCGTAACCGCATTCGTTACCGCTTGCGGGCGACGCCGCCGTACTCGATCCACTCCAGGGTGCGCTGCTTGGGCCCCACGTCCGAGTCCGGCCGCCAGGTCGACACCTCCACCAGGCCCGGTTCGATGATCTCCAGGTCGCCGAGGATCGCGCCCAGTTCGGCGGCCGTACGGACCCGGCCCCACTGGCCGTGGGTGCTGACCCGCATGAACTCGGTGACGAAGTCGCGGGTCTCCTGGTCCTCGCTGACGAGCTGGCACACCACCAGGAAGCTGCCGGGCACGAGCCGCTCCGCGACGCGCTTGATCAGAGCGGCGGGATCGTCGGAGTCCGGGATGCAGTGCAGTACGGACACGAACAGCGCGGCCACCGGGCGGTCGAAGTCGATCAGCCGCTCCACGTCCGGATGGCTCATGATGCCCTCGGTGTCCCGCATGTCGGCCTGGATGACCGCGGTGTTGCCGTTCTCCTCCAGGAGCGCGCGGCCGTGGGCCAGGACGATGGGATCGCTGTCGACATAGACCACGCGCGAGTCCGGATCGACCCGCTGGGCGACCTCGTGGACATTGTCCTGCGTGGGCAGGCCGGAGCCGTGGTCGATGAACTGCCGGATGCCCTGCTCCTGCGCCAGCCAGCGCACCACCCGCCGCAGGAACCGGCGGTTGTTGACCGCGAGGACCTGCGTGCTCGGGACGACCTTGTTCAGCTCCTCGCACGCCTCGCGGTCCACGGCGTAGTTGTCCTTGCCGCCGAGGTAGTAGTCGTACATGCGCGCCACACTGGGAACGCTGACGTCGACGGTGCGGGACTGCGGCGGTCGGGTGTCTCCGGTCATGTCCTGCACTCCCATCGCTCAAGCGCCCCCGTTGAGCGCCATGGCCGACCGTCCCCCAGGGAATCCGCGCCGGTAGGAGCCCAACATACCTATTTACACAGCCCGTTGCTCGTGCGGTCCGTAATCAGCCATATACGAGTGGCCACAGCGGCGAGGGGCGGACGCGCTTCGAACGGGTGTCCATCTCCTGCCGTGCCCGTCCCTGGGCGGGCGCGGAGGAATGTCCGCATTCCGTAAGGGGCGACCTCGTCCCGTATGGGCCTCCGGCCAGGTGGGATGGTGGGCATGAAACCGCGTGTCTCCCCTCCCCAGTTCCACGGCAGGCTGCACGACGCCCGCACGGCGACCTCCATCGGCCGATGGCTGGGCCCCGCGTTCGCCGTGTGCTTCCTCACCGGGCTCATCAGCCACTTCACGCAGCATCCGCCGGGCTGGCTGGCCGACGCCATGCCGAGCCGTCCCGTCTGGGGCTACCGGCTCACCCAGGGCCTGCACGTGGCGTCCGGCACCGCGGCCGTCCCGCTGCTGCTGGCGAAGCTGTGGACGGTGTACCCGCGCCTGTTCGCCCGGCCGCCGCTGCGATCGCTCCGGCACGCCCTGGAGCGGCTTTCGGTCGCGGTGCTGGTGGCAGGCGCCCTCTTCGAGCTGGCGACGGGGCTTTTGAACACGGCGCAGTGGTATCCGTGGCCGTTCTCCTTCGTCCCCGTGCACTACGCCGTGGCGTGGCTGGTGACCGGGGCGCTGGTCCTGCACGTCGCCGTCAAGGCGCCCGAGATCAAGGCGCACTGGAGCCGACGGTCCCCGGGGACGCTCGCTCTGCCCGCGGGGGACGGCCCGGACCGGCGCTCCCTGCTGGCCGCGGTGACCGCCGGGGCCGGGGCCGTGACCCTCACCACCGTGGGGCAGTCGTTCACTCCGCTGAAGGACCTCATCCTGTTCGCGCCCCGCGACCCCGACCAGGGCCCCCAGTCGCTTCCGGTCAACAGGACCGCCGTGGCGGCGGGCGTCGACCGGTTCGACGCGGAGCGGTACCGCCTGGTGGTGCGGGGGCCCCGGCCGTTCACCCTGACCCTGGACGAGCTGCGTGCTCTGCCCCAGCACGAGGCGGAGCTGCCGATCGCCTGTGTGGAGGGCTGGAGCCGGTCGGCCCACTGGACGGGCGTACGGGTCAAGGACCTGGTGGAGCGGGCGGGCGCCCCGGCCCATGCGCGGGTGCGCGTAGTGTCGCTCCAGCCGCGCGGCGGTTACCGCGTGTCGGAGATGGGGCACGCACACGCTCGCGACCCGCTGACCCTGCTCGCCCTTCGCCTCAACGGCGAGGAGCTTGACCCCGACCACGGCTATCCGGTGCGCCTCATCGCCCCCAATCGGCCCGGGGTGTTGCAGACCAAGTGGGTCGGCCGACTGGAGGTGCTGGCATGAGGACGGTACGCGGGGTCGCGGGCGCGCTGGGCGTGGTGCTGATGGGGGTGGGTGTCTCCCTCATGACGGAGGTGCGCGATGTCACGGGCGTACTGCTCTGGCTCGGTGGGGCGCTCGTGCTGCACGACGCGGTCATCGCTCCCGCGGTGCTGCTGGTGGGCCTGGTACTCGTGCGCGGCCGGGTGCGTGGGCCGGTCCGCGCGGCGCTGCTGGTCGCGGGCGCGCTGACAGTGGTGGCACTGCCCGTGCTGCTGCGCCCGGGCAGGACGGCCCACCCCTCGGTCCTTCCTCTTGACTACCCGCGCAACTGGCTGATCGCGCTGACGGCCGTGGCCGCGGTGACGGCCCTGTGGATGGCCGCGCGAGCGTACTTCCGTCGCCGTCCTCTTGAGGGACCGAGCCGTCCTCCTGAGGGATGAAAGAGAGTTTCTGGCTACGCCGGGAGGCGAGGGCCGAAGGTCTTACGAACCGCTGACGTCACGCCGTGAAGGGGTCCGCGAGAAGGCGTACGGTCCTACCGTCGGTGTCATGTTGATCCTGGTCACTGGAGGTGCGGGCTTCATCGGTTCGCACATCGTCACCGCTCTGCTCGGCGCCGGACACGAGGTGCGGGTGCTCGACGCGCTGCTGCCCGCCGCGCACCGTACGGCCCCGCCGGTCCCCGAGGGGGCCGACTGGCGGCACGCCGATGTCCGCGACGCGGACGCCGTCGCGGACGCCCTCCGCGATGTCGACGCGGTCTGTCACCAGGCCGCCATGGTCGGCCTGGGCAGGGACTTCGCCGACGCCCCGGACTACGTGGGCTGCAACGACCTCGGCACCGCCGTGCTGCTGGCCGGTATGGCCGGGGCCCGCGTACGCCGACTGGTGCTTGCCAGTTCGATGGTGGTCTACGGAGAGGGGCGCTACGAATGCGCCCGGCACGGCGTCGTACGGCCCGGTCCGCGCCTGGCGGGGGATCTGGAGGCGGGGCGGTTCGAGCCGCCCTGTCCGCACTGTGGTGAACCGCTCACCGCCGGTCTGGTGGACGAGGACGCCCCGGCCGACCCCCGGAATGTGTACGCCGCCACCAAGCTGGCCCAGGAGCACCTGGCCGCCGCCTGGGCGCGGTCCACCGGCGGACAGGCCGCCGCCCTGCGGTATCACAACGTCTACGGACCGGGGATGCCGAAGGACACCCCCTACGCGGGGGTCGCCTCCTTGTTCCGCTCCGCGCTCGCCCGGGGCGAATCCCCGCGCGTGTTCGAGGACGGAGGCCAGCTCCGGGACTTCGTCCATGTCCGCGACGTCGCCGACGCGAACCTCGCCGCGCTGGACGCCGTGGGCGGACTTCCCGCGGGCGGTCTGCGGCCGTACAACGTCGGCAGCGGGGAACCGCACACCGTCGGGGAGATGGCCGCGGCCCTGGCCCGTGCCTACGCCGGTCCCGCGCCGGTCGTCACGGGCGAGTACCGGCTCGGCGACGTCCGGCACATCACCGCCAGCTCGAAGCGCCTGGGGGATGAACTGGGCTGTGCGCCGCGGATGTCCTTCGTGCGGGGGATGGCGGAGTTCGCCGTGGCGCCGCTGCGGGCGGGATGAGTCGGTCGCGGGCCCGTTTTCAGAACGCCGCGGGCCCGCTTGCAAAGTGCTGCGGGCCCCTCCCGGAGTGCCGTGGGCCCGCTCCCGGGGGGCCGTGCCGTGGGCCCGCTCAGAGGGCCGCGGGCAGGCGCACCTCGAACTGGCAGCCGCCGGGGACGTTGCGCACCGCCGCCTGCCCCTGGTGGGCCTCCACGATGCCGCGCACGATGGCGAGGCCGAGCCCCGCTCCGGCGGGCGGCGTGCGGGCGTCGGTCCCGCGCCAGCCGGTGTCGAAGACCCGCGGCAGGTCCTCCGGGGCGATCCCGCCGCAGCCGTCGGTCACCGACAGCACGACCCTGTCGTCCTCCCGCCGGGCAGACACGGCGACCGTGCCGTCGGCGGGGGTCCGGCGAATCGCGTTCACCAGCAGGTTCGCAAGGACGCGGGACATCTCGCGGCCGTCCACCTCGACGGGTACGGCTTCGACGCCGTGGCCCTCCAGGCGTACCCCGTGTTCCGTGGCCAGGGCGTCGACACCGGCGATGGCGTCGCCGACGAGGTCGTAGGCCGACATCCGGGCCGGGGACAGCGTCAGGACCCCGGCCTGGATGCGGGAGAGCTCGAAGAGGTCACCGACCATGGTGCTCATGCGGCCCACCTCCGCGCGAATACGGCTGAGGTAGACCTGGGGATCGTGGGCCACGCCGTCCTCCAGGGCCTCGGTCATCGCCTGGAGTCCCGCCAGCGGGGTGCGCAGGTCGTGGGAGATCCAGGCGACCAGCTCGCGGCGAGAGGCCTCCAAGGCCCGCTCCCGCTCCCGGGAGGCCGCCAGTTTGTCGCTCGTCGCGGCCAACTGGCGGCTCAGCTGGCTCAGTTCGGCGGTCGGTGAGGAGGCGGGCGGAACGAAGCTGCCGCCGTCACCCAGAGCGCGGGTGGCCTCGGCCAGCTCCCGGCTGCCCCGCACCACGCTCCGGCCCAGGGCGAGGGTCACGGCGAGCGAGACCACGGCAGCGATGACACCCACCATGGTCACGACCCGCAGGTCGTGGTCGGACAGGAGCATCGCCCAGGACACCAGCAGGGTCCCGGCGAGCATCGCCGCCACGCCGACGACGGCGACCACGCCAAGGGACATGGCGACCGACCGGTCGCGCAGGAGCCGCAGGCTCACGGCCCCCGCCAGTCCGGCACCGGCCGCGCCGACCGTGGCGTAGACCACGATGAGCAGGGTGTCAGTCACCATGGCCGGTCCCGCCGTCCCGGGGTTCGGGTGTGTCGAAGCGGTAACCCACGCCCCACACCGTACTGATGAGGCGCGGGCTTGCCGGGTCGTCCTCGACCTTCTCCCGCAGCCGCCGCACATGCACGGTGACGGTGGACAGGTCGCCGAACTCCCAGCCCCAGACCTGGCGCATCAGCTGTTCCCGGCTCGTGGCCTGCCCGGGGTGCCTGAGGAAGAACGCAAGCAGGTCGAACTCCCTGATGGTGAGGTTCAGTTCGGCGCCGTCGCGGATGGCGCGCCGGGCGGAGGGGTCCAGCGCGAGCGGACCGGATCGCAGCCACGGCTCCGCCGTCTCGCTGCGGACGGCCGCCGCCGGGCCCGCGCGGCGCAGCACCGACTCCACCCGAAGCACCAGTTCCCGGGGGCTGAACGGCTTGGTGACGTAGTCGTCCGCGCCGACCTCCAGACCCAGGACGCGGTCCTCCTCGTCGCCCCGGGCGGTCAGCATGATCACCGGCAGCGGCCCGGCCGTGCGGATGCGCCGGCAGACCTCAAGACCGTCCATGCCGGGCAGCATCAGGTCGAGGATGACCAGGTCGGGACGCCGGGAAGCGGCCTGGACCACGGCGGTGGGGCCGTCGGCCGCGACATCGACGGCGAAGCCCGCCCGGTCCAGATATCCGGCGACCACCTCGGAGACGGTGGGGTCGTCATCCACCACGAGTACGCGTTTCACCCCACGAGTGTCACACCGCGAGGCGCCGTACTGCGGAGGGAGCCGCGGACGTCAGCGTTCCGTAAGGAAGTGAAGTCCCTTATGTCCGTTATCGATCCGTAGGGTGAATGAGGTGATCGAGACATCCTCCCTCTCCGTGGACGTCGTGCTGCCCTGCCTCGACGAGGCCGAAGCCCTGCCGTGGGTCCTTGAGCGCATTCCACCCGGCTGGCGCGCGATCGTCGTCGACAACGGCTCCCGTGACGGTTCACCGGACATCGCCCGCGCCCTGGGCGCCCACATGGTCCACCAGCCGCAGCGCGGCTTCGGGGCCGCGTGCCACGCGGGCCTGGCCGCGGCCACCGCCGACGTGGTCTGCTTCTGCGACTGCGACGCCTCCCTGGACCCACGCCTGCTGCCGAAGGTCGCCGGGCCCGTCCTGGACCGGTCCGCCGATCTGGTCCTTGGCCGCCGTCGGCCCACCGCGCGCGGGGCGTGGCCGCCGCACGCCCGCCTGGCCAATCTGGAACTGGCCCGCCTCGTCCGCCGCCGCACCGGCCTGCGCCTGCACGACCTGGGCCCCATGCGCGCGGCCCGGCGAGAGGCACTCACGGCCCTGGAGCTGACCGACCGCCGCTCCGGCTACCCCTTGCAGATGGTGGTCCGCGCCGCCGACGCGGGCTGGCGGGTGACCGAGACCAATGTGCCCTACCACCCGCGTACGGGCCGCTCGAAGGTCACCGGCACCTGGCGCGGCACCTGGCAGGCCGTGCACGACATGCGGGCCGTCCTCGCCGAGCGGCCACCGACCGCCCCGCGCACGGACACCGGCCTCGCGGGAGGCGCCCGGTGAACCCCCGCCCCGAACCCGCGTGTCCGCCCACCTTGCTGGTCATCGCCAAGGAGCCACTACCCGGCCGCGTCAAGACCCGCCTCACCCCGCCCTACACGCCGGAGGAGGCGGCCCTGCTGGCCGAGGCCGCACTGACCGACACCCTCCACACACTGCTCCACGTCCCCGCCCGGCGCCGACTCCTCGTCCTGCACGGCACACCCGGCCCCTGGCTGCCGCCCGGATACGAGGTGCTGCCCCAGGCGGACGGCGGCCTCGACGAACGCCTCGCCGCCGCCTTCGGACACTGCGACGGCGGTCCCGCGCTCCTGGTCGGCATGGACACCCCGCAGCTCACCCCGGATCTGCTGGCCGATGTCGGCCGCGACGGCCACGACGCCTGGTTCGGCCCCGCCGCCGACGGCGGATTCTGGGCCCTGGGCTTCGCCGACCCCTCCCTGGCCGGTGCCCTGGTGCGCGGAGTCCCGATGTCCACCGACCGCACCGGAAGCGTGCAGCGCCGCAGACTCGTGGAAGCCGGGCTCTCGGTCGGCGACCTGCCGCCGCTGCGCGACGTGGACACCGCGGCCGACGCCGCCTCCGTGGTCTCCCGCTGCCCCTCCGGCTCCCGCTTCGCCGCCGCCCTCACCGCACTCGCGGAGACGGTCCGATGAGCGCCACCGCACCCGGAGCCACCCCGACCCTTGCGGGGAAGCGCATGCAGGGTGAGCACACCGTCGCGGACACGACCCGGCCGGGGACCGCCGTGCCGGAGGGGCATCCGCTCCTGCCGCCCGGCGCCGACCCGCTCAGGCACCCCGCGCCGGGGGAGCCGTGGACGGCCGACCCCTACGGCCGCGCCCTGCGGGCGGGCCGGGGCCCGCTCCATCTGCGCCGCCTCGCACCACGACGCGAGGGGACAGCCGACCTGCTGCCGCTGGACATCGAGCGCTTCTGCGCCGCCCCGGACACCGCCGACCGGCAGGTACTGCTCCGCTGCGTCGGCCCCGTCCTGGACATCGGCTGCGGCCCCGGCCGCCTGGTCTCCGCACTCGCCGGGCAGGGGGTGCCCGCCCTGGGCGTGGACATCAGCCCCGCCGCCGTCGCCCGCACACGTCACCACGGAGGTACGGCACTGCGCCGGTCCGTCTTCGACCGACTGCCCCGGGAGGGCCGCTGGGGCACCGTCCTGCTGATGGACGGCAACGTCGGCATCGGCGGTGACCCGGTCACCCTCCTCACCCGCCTGCGTGAACTGCCCCGCCCCGGCGGACGCCTGCTCGCCGAGGCCGACGCCGACGACGTCGAGGAGAGCCTCACGGTCCGCGTCGAGGACGCCCACGGCCGCCACGGACGCCCCTTCCGCTGGGCCCGGGCAGGGGCCACCGCCCTGCTGCGCGCCGCCGACGCCACCGGATGGAGTCCGACCGGCCACTGGACCACCTCCGGCCGCACCTTCCTCGAACTCCGGCGCCCGACCACGGACACCGGCACCCCACCACGGCACGAGGGGCGGCCGGACCACACATGATTGGCACCGACACCATCACCTCGCACCCGCGCGAGGCCGATGACCCCGGCCTGACCACGTCCGCGGACGGCACCGCACCAGCGGCCCGCACGCGACTTCGCGTCCTCACGACCGCCCTCCTGCTCTCCGCCCTCGCCGCGGTCATGACCTTCACCCTGCACCGGGGTGACAACCACAGTGCCCCGGGCCGCCTCCTGCTCGGATACGGCATCGCCTGGGCGCTGTTCGCCGCCGCCGTATGGACCATACGGAAGGTCCCCGCCCGGGCCGCGACCGTCCTCGTCCTCATCGGATCGGCGGCCATCGCCCTGGCCGGACTCACCGCCCCACCACGCACCAGCGACGACATGTTCCGCTACGCCTGGGACGGCCGCGTGCAGGCCGCCGGAATCTCGCCCGGTCCGTCTTCGACCGACTGCCCCGGGAGGGCCGCTGGGGCACCGTCCTGCTGATGGACGGCAACGTCGGCATCGGCGGTGACCCGGTCACCCTCCTCACCCGCCTGCGTGAACTGCCCCGCCCCGGCGGACGCCTGCTCGCCGAGGCCGATCTCCTCATGGCCGTCGACGGCCATCCGACGCTCGCGGACCTCACTCCGGAGGCGCTGCGGCGGGTCCTCTGAGCGGTTCCGACCCGATAAGGCGATCGTTGGACACTCGCACGCACCGTGTGAGACATTGATGT
>NZ_JASKYR010000172.1:0-11664 GCF_041028215.1 Streptomyces flavofungini | reverse complement strand
CTGCTGGGCCCCGACGAGCCCCCCGCGCACCTTGCCCCCGGTATGCACGAGGCATGGATCAGGTTCGCCAGGGACGGCGCCCCCGGCTGGGCCCCGTACGACGCCGAGTGCCGGACCACGATGCGCATCGACGCCGAATGGACCCAGGTCGACGACCCACGGGGCCGGGAACGGCGGGTCTGGCGCCGGTGACCACGCGGTCACGCGGGCCGCGCACGCTTCACACGTGGTCTTCCGTGCTCGCCCGGCGGCCGGGCTGCGGCTCCGCGAGGGCGTCGGCCCAGCCCTCGGCCCAGCGGGCGAGGGGGCCGAGGGCCCGGCAGGCGTCCTCGCCCAGGTCGGTGAGGGTGTAGTCACTGGTGCCCCGCTGCGTGACGAGGCCCGCCTCGGTGAGTTCGACGAGGCGCTGACGCAGGACGCTGGAGGACATGCCGTCGCAGCGCTGCTGCAAGGGGCGGAATCCGGTGGGGCCTTGTCGCAGCTCCCACATGACGCGCAGGCTCCAGCGCCGCCCGAACAGATCGAGCGCCGCCATGATCGGACGACCGCCTTCGGAGCCACGAACCGGACGGCCGGGTCTGGGTGTCTCGGCCATGGTGTCCACCCCATTCCCCTAGTGCTTCGTTTTCCGAAACGCTAGCATGAGTGCTCGCTTCGGAAATCGAAGCAACCGGGGCGGCGGGGACGCGACACTCGCTCCGACCGCCGCGAACGAACCAGGAGCAACGCGAGAAGGAGGCAAGGAATGGCCGCTCGCATCGAACCCGCGCCCAAGCCCTATCCGGACTACGCCCAGGAGCCGCTCGGACGCCTGATGCCGCCGGAAGGCGACTCGCTCGTCCTGTTCACGACGCTGGCCACGGACCGACGGCTCTTCGAGCGGTTCCTCGGCGGCGGCCTCCTCGACCGGGGCCACCTCACTCTCAGGCAACGCGAGATCGTCATCGACCGCATCACCGCACGCTGCGGGAGCGAGTACGAATGGGGCGTGCACGTCAGCCTCTTCGCCGAGAAGACCGGACTGACCGACGAACAGATCGCCTCGACCTGCGACGGCGGCCCCGAGGACGATTGCTGGACCGAGGAGGAAGCCTGCCTGGTCGGGCTGTGCGACCGGATCGACGCGGACTGCACGCTGACGGACGCGGACTGGCGGGACGGTCTGAGGTATTACACGCCGCACGCCATCCTGGAGATCCTGATGCTCTGCGGCTTCTACCGCATGGTCTCCTACCTCACCAACGGCTTGGATCTGCCCCACGAGGCATGGGCCGCACGCTTCACGCACTATGGGGCAGGACGCACGGGCGCCAACGGTCCGGCCGTTCCGCTTTCATGACCGCGCTGTACTGTCCGAACGCCATGCGGTGAGACGAGGACGTCCCGGCAGTTCGGCGCGGCCGGTGGCCCACAGGAGGGTGTGCCAGGGGTCCGCGCCGCCCGGTGCATCCGGGAACAGACGGGCCAGCACCCGCGCGCAGAGGTCGGAGGGCGGGGTCCAGGCGACCCCGAGGCCCTCCGCCACATCGTGCATGTGCACCAGCGTCTCCTGCACCCCCAGCGCCGCGAACCCTTCGGGGTCCGAGACCCCGGCGGCGTGGTGGGCGCGGACCTGCGGCGACGTCGTACGCACCATGGCGACCAGCAACGCGCCGCAGGCCTCCAGGACCTGCACGAGCCCGGCCGGGCCTGCCTCACGCTCCGCGTAGACGAAGACCATGGGCGCGTCCGGCCTCTTCTGGCTCAACGCGAAAGGGACATGGGTGTCCAGGGGCGGACTCTGCGGCCCCAGTTGGACGGCGTAGTACAACAGGTAGTTGGCGAGGTGCTCGACGGTCTCCCAGCAGTCCCATTCCAGCGAACCGGCCTTACCGCCCCATCGCTCCGAGGGCGCGTCCCGAAGGATGCCCACGGCGAGCCGCACGGCAAGGTCGACGTCGTCCGCGGTGACGGCAGACGAGGCTGATCCGGTTTCGACTGTTCGCGGCATGTCGGCACGGTATCGCGAGGACGAACAGGAGGCGTTCGCTCATGAGTCGCCAGCTCCTCGGACCCTACGGTTTATGGGTGACCCAGAGCAGCTCCGCCGGCCAGCGGTGGGCCCAGTCGGGCGGGTCTGTCTCGTTGTAGCCGTTGCGTGTTCCGGGTTCGGGGCGCGGCTCGATGAGGTCGTCAATGATGAGACCCGCGCCGCGCAGGACCCTGACCCAGTCACCGTAGGTGAGCTGATAGCTGGTCGCGCCGTCGCCCTCGGCGATGGTGTCCAGCCCGAAGTAGTCCTGTCGCAGCGTCGTGGTCACGCGGCTCGCGGCCTCGTCGTAGCAGGCCTCGAACCATGGGCTGGCGACGTTGAACACCAGGCGACCGCCTGGCCGCAGGACGCGTGCGGCCTGCGGCACGGCCAGGTGCGGCGACGCCCAGCTGAGCCCGCCGAAGTCGCAGAAGACCAGGTCGAAGCTGCCGTCGGCAAAGGGGAGCTGTTCGGCGGCGCCTTGCACCAGCGGGTAGCGGTCCGCACCCATCGCCTGGGACGCGGCGGCGAGTTGGGCTTCGGACAGGTCAAGCCCGACGACGGTGGCGCCCTCGGCGGCGAGCGCCCTGGACCACTGCCCGGCGCCACAGCCGAGTTCGAGGACACGCTTGCCGGTGACATCGCCCAGGGCGCCCAGGCGCGCGTCCGGGATGGAGTACATGCCCCACAGCCGGGGTGAGGCGCCGATCTGCGGGTCGTGCTCGTGCTGGTAGGCGCTGCTGATCCGGTTCCACAGGCGCCGATTGGCGGGAATGCTGTCCACGTCCCGACTCCAGCACTGCCCGGCGGGGGCGGTCAACACCATTACTGATCTCTGACGTACGCTCCGGGGCCGCATGAGCGAGGTGTGGCGGGGCGTCACCCAGGAAGTGGGCGCGGGCCCGGGCGCCGTCGGCGTCGTCGTCCAGATGCAACGGGGCGTGCTGCTTCAGCAGGAACTCCTCGCGCTCCGGCGAGGTGAAGTCGTCCTCGTCGAACTCCCGGGCCCACAGCGCGCGCGTCGCGTCGGCGACCAGGACACGCAGGTCGGCGCCGTCGATGCGGATGCCCCAGGCCGTGAGGTCCGGGCAGTCGAGGAGGGGATGGCGCAGGAATTCCACCCGGTGCGTGGCGGTCGGCAGGCTCATGCGTTCCATCCTGCGGCGCCCACGCCGCCCGCTCCACCGGGTTTCTTCCGAGCCGCTTGAAGATCGACGGTCACTTGCGTCAGGCCGCCGGTGCCGCGGCAGCCGTACGCGCCGCGGGAGCCGCCGTCGGTGTCAGGGAGGCGTACCGCAGAGGGGCCGACGGGTCGATCGAGACGTCCAGCGGCGCGGGCTCGGCGTCCGAGCGCACCAGCAGGTCGCCCACGGCCGCGATCATGGCGCCGTTGTCCGTGCACAGCGTCATCGGCGGCACCCGCAGCTCGATCCCCGCCGCCCGGCAGCGCTGCTCGGCCAGGGCCCGCACGCGGGAGTTGGCGGCCACTCCCCCGACGACGATCAGCGTCCGCACGTCGTGCTCGCGGCAGGCGTGCAGCGCCTTACGGGTCAGGACGTCGGCGACCGCCTCCTGGAGCGCGGCAGCGCCATCGGCGACCGGGGGCTCCTCGTCGCGCAGGCGGTGCTGTTCCACCCAGCGGGCGGCAGCCGTCTTGAGCCCGGAGAAGGAGAAGGCGTACGGGTCGTCACCGGGCTTGGTCAGCGGGCGGGGGAAGGCGACGGCGTCGGGGTTTCCCGTGTGTGCGGCACGGTCGATGGCGGGGCCTCCGGGATAGGGAAGGCCCAGGATGCGGGCCACCTTGTCGAAGCACTCTCCGGCCGCGTCGTCGAGGGTGTCCCCCAGGTGCAGGATCGGCTCGCGCACCAGGTCTCGGACCAGGAGCAGGGACGTGTGGCCGCCGGAGACGATCAGTACGACACACGGCTTCGGCGGCGGCCCGTGCTCCAGGGTGTCGGCGGCGACGTGACCGGCCAGATGATGCACGCCGTAGAGGGGGACGTCTGCGGCGTAGGCCAGGGTCTTCGCTCCGGCAAGACCCACCTGGAGGGCACCGGAGAGGCCGGGGCCGGTGGTGACGGCCACCGCGTCGATCTGGGCGAGCCGCAGCCCTGCTTCGGCCAGGGCTTCCCGTACGACCGGGGTGAATGCCTGGAGGTGCGCGCGGGAGGCGATCTCGGGCACCACGCCGCCGAAGCGCGCGTGTTCGTCCATGCTCGACGCCACCACGTGGGCCAGCAGCTTTCCGTCCTGGACGATGCCCGCGCCGGTCTCGTCGCACGACGACTCGATCCCCAGCACTACCGGTCCGCTCACAGCCGTTCCCCTCTTGCGCATTCAGTGCACACATGCGTAGGCACTGCATCTGCAATATATGTGCAATAAGCGGGGGCCGTCAGTTCGGCTCCCCGGCGCACCGACCCCGCGTGCCGCCCTCGCAGGGAAGCCCGGGTTGGCTCAAATTCCCGCTTGGCCGAGCCCGCGTAACAGGTGATGGACCGAATTCCGTTTAACTCCAGGCCGACGAAGCTCAGCAGGAAATCGAGTCACTGTCGGTTGACTCAATGAACGCGGTCGGTAGCGCGATTTCGCCCTTGCGCCGGAGACGCGACCCGATGACGATGCTCATTCGTGGTCGAGCCACCCCATGCCCAAGGGCCGGAGCACCGGTCTGTTCGCCGGGGGCCGCCCGCGACGTACCGCGCAGTGGCACGTGTCCTCATCCGATGATTCCGTAACGCCGTCCATCGTTCCGCCTGCAGGATGGATAGAGAGTGGAGTCAGCGCAACGCACGCTCATCGCACTGTTCGAAAAAATTTCCGCGCGCTTTCCTGACCGGGTGGCGGTGACGGCGGACGACCGTGACCTCACCTATCAGGAGCTCGACCGCCGGGCCGCCGTGGTCGCCCAGCGGCTGCGGGACGCCGGGGCCGGCAGCGGCTCGTTGATCGGCCTGATGGTCCCGCGCACCAGTGAGCTCGCCGTCGGCCTGCTCGGCATCCTCGGCTCGGGTGCCGCCTACGTCCCCATCGACCCGGGCTATCCCGAGGAGCGGATCGCCTGGACGCTCAAGGACAGTGCGGTCACCCACCTCGTCACCACCGCCGACTACGCCGGGCGCTTCGACGCCTTCGATGTCGATCTGGTCGTGCTCGACGACTCGCGGGCGAATCCGGACGTACCGCTGGATGCGCCGTCGCATACGGGCAGGGCGGGCCCGCACGACCTGACCTACGTCATATACACGTCGGGCTCGACCGGCCTACCCAAGGGCGTACAGGTGGAGCACCGCAACGTCGTGCGGCTCTTCGACGTCACCCACGACTGGTTCTCCTTCGACGAGAACGACGTATGGACGCTGTTCCACTCCGTGGCCTTCGACTTCTCCGTCTGGGAGTTCTGGGGCGCGCTGCTGTCCGGCGGACGGCTCGTGGTGGTGCCGCAAGAGACCGCCCGCTCGCCACAGGCTCTGCACGCACTGCTGCGAGAACAGCGCGTGACGGTCCTCAGCCAGACACCGTCGGCGTTCGTCCGGCTGGCCACGGCCGACCAGCACGCCGACGCGCCGCTGACCGACCTGCGTGTGGTGGTGCTGGGCGGAGAGCGGCTCGAAGCCGTCCAACTGCGCGACTGGGTGGACCGGTACGGCGACGAGCATCCGCGTCTGATCAACATGTACGGCCTCACCGAGGCGACCGTGCACGCCTCGTACCGGCGGATCACCGCCACCGACATCCACGCGTCCGGCGTCAGCCCGATCGGCGTCCCGCTGCCCGATCTCGGCTTCCACGTGTGTGACGAGGACGGCGAGCCGGTCGCCGTCGGCACTCCCGGGGAGCTGTACATCGCCGGAACCGGGCTGGCCCGCGGCTATCTGGGACGCCCGGAACTGGACGCGGAGCGCTTCCTCGAACGGCCCGGCCCCGACGGTGAGATCCAGCGCTGCTACCGGACCGGGGACCGTGTGGTGGCGCTTCCCGACGGCGGCTACGGTTATCTCGGCCGCACCGATGACCAGATCAAGATCCGTGGTTACCGGGTCGAGCCGGGTGAGATCGAAGCCGTCCTCCTCGCGGGGTCCGACGTCTCCGCCGCGGTGGCCGTCGCCCATGACTACGGCGACCACGATGTGCGCGTCCTGGCCTACGTGGCTTCCGACGTCGCGGCACACCTGCTCGCACCTCGCCTCGGCGAGCGGGCCGCGGCCGCCCTGCCCCCGCACATGCGGCCCTCGGCCTACGTGGTCCTGCCCGAGTTGCCGCTGACCCGCAACGGCAAGGTCGACAGGGAGCGGCTCCCGGACCCGGCCGCCGCAACAGCCACCGCACCGGTCACCGCACCGGCCACCGCCGACACCGACACGGTTGAATTCACCAGCACCGAGCGGCGCATCCTCCGTATCTGGCAGTCGGTCCTCGACCTGCCGGAGGTCGGCAGGGAGGTCGACTTCTTCGACCTCGGGGGCACCTCACTCTCGCTGCTGCGCATGTTCGAGCGGACCAATGAGGAGTTCGGCACCGACCTCGACATCACCGTGCTCATCGATGGAGCCACCGTGGCCGACCTGGCCCGCCACGTCGACGCTGCGCTTCCCGCCACCCCACGCACCTCGACGTCCCCGGGGCGACAGGCTGCCGCACCACCATCACCCCGGAGGGACGCATGACCGCTGAGACCGGCTTCACCCTGAGTCAAGAGGCTGTCGCCGCCTTCCACCGCGACGGGTTCGCGGGCCCGTTCACGCTGTACGAACCGGACGAGATCAAGAAGGCGTGGAGCCGCACCCGACTGGAGCTGCTGGACCGCAGCCAGGCCGTCTACAACGAGGAAGCGGCCGTATCCGGGGCGACGAACATCTCCAACTACGACCGCCACCTCGACCACCCGATGCTGGCCGACCACATCACCAGGCCGGAGATCGTCCACCGTGTCGCCTCCGTCCTCGGCCCGGATGTCCTGTGCTGGCGCACCGAATTCTTCCCCAAGTACCCGGGCGACGAGGGCACCGACTGGCACCAGGCGGACACCTTCGCCAACGCCTCCGGTACTCCGCAGATCCAGTGGCCCGGCGGATCCGACTTCGGCGGCACCATCACCGTGTGGTGCGCCTTCACCGAGGCCGACGCCGCCATGGGCTGCTTGCAGTTCATCCCCGGCACGCACCGCACCATGTTCTACGACGAGACCAAGCGCATGCACTACGCGCCGGAGCGGAACACCGCCGTCGACAAGGAGGGCGTACGGCGCGGGTTCTTCGGCTACGACTACCGGGAACTGCAGATCGATCCCGAGTGGCGGCCGGATGAGTCGCGGGCCGTCTCCATGGAGATGCGGGCAGGCCAGTTCATCATGTTCTGGTCCACCCTCATGCACGCCTCCCACCCGCATCAGGGCCTCACCCGGGACATGCGCATGGGCTTCGCCGCCCGCTACGTGCCCACCTCCGTGCAGATCTATCCCGGCACCTCCGCCATCGAGGAGTACGGCGGCCGGGTCAGCCTGGACCGGTACGGGGCGGTGCTGGTCAGCGGCGAGGACACCTACGGCCACAACCGGCTGGCCGAGCGCACCACCCGCGACCACCCCTTCCTCACCCACCCTCCGGCCGGAGTGTGATGCGGACGGTATCCGTGGCAGCCACCGCGGCCGACGCGTCCTTGCCGGTGGCGCTCGCACATGCCCTGCTCGACACCGCCTCGATCCTTCGTGCCCTGCCGGACCGACCGCGGGTGGCACCCGCCGTACGGCTCACCGTGGAGCAAACGCGGGCGTGCCAGCTCCTGTTGGACCAGCTGACCGCCGCCCTCGGCCTGCCCGGAACCGAACTCCTCGACGGGCCGGACGGGCTCTCGGGCGCCGAACTCGCCGTCAGCGGGCGGCTCGGCCTGTCCGCCCCGGGTGCCGTGACCGGGGGCGAGGTGCAGCGGGCGGCGCGGGCGGCGCTCGCCGCCTTCCCCGGGCCCGGCATCGTCGTGCGCGCCCAAGACGGCACACCCCTCAGGTGCTGGGCCGCCGGGCCCGCGGGCGCACCCGCGGTCGTCCTGGTCAGTGCCTGCGGGATGCCCGTCGGGCTGGCCGTGAAGTGGCTGGCCGCACTCTCCTCGGACCACCGCGTCGTGACCTGGGAGAGCCGGAATCTGTTCCCTTCGCCCGACGGCTCGGGACTCGGCGAGCCCGGCGAGCACACACTCGACGCCCAGGCCGCGGACGTACTGGCCGTCCTCGACGGGTTCGGTATCCGCCAGGCCCACGCGCTCGGGCTGTGCGGAGGTGCGGTGATCGCACTCGCCGCCGCGGCCCGGTCGGACCGGATCACGTCCCTGAGCCTGTGGCACGGCGACTTCGAGCTCGGCGGGGCGGCACCCAAGACACCCCACCAGCACGACATCGAGGCGCTCCTGGCCATGGTCTCCCGGGGCCGCCCGCAGGCCGCGGCGATGCACAAGATCATGAGTCGGCCCAGCACCGTGCGGGCGCTGCGCCCGGACATCGCCCACTACCTCATACACCCCTACGCCACACCGGAGCTGCTCCACCGGTACGGCCTGCTGAACGGGGCCCTCATGTCCGCCGACTGCCGTGACCTGCTGCACGCCCCCCAGCCCGCCCTCGTCGTGACCAGCCAGAAGGACACCACGGCCCATCCGGCGGGATCGGCCTACGTCGCCCGGCACCTGCCCCGGGCCCACCTGCACACCCTGCCCGACGGGGACCATCTCACAGCGTTCGACGCGGACGACGGCCTGGTCGCTCTGGCCCGGGACTTCGTGCGGTCCTGCGTTGTCTCGGACCGGAGGGACACATGAGTGAGACCGCCGACCGCATCCGGAACGAAGACCTGGCTGAGGTGATCAAGGAACACCCCGCGGTGGCCGACGCGGTCGTCACCGACGGGCCGGCGGGCCAGGGGCCGCATGCCCGGCTCCTGGCCGACCCCCTCACCGCCCCCGTCCTGCACCGCTCGGCCGCTCTCCAGGCGCAGGGCAGGCTCGGCGGCCTGTCCTGGCACGAGCCGGCCGGAGAGATCCGTGTGGCCGGGCTCAACCGGAGCGAGACCGACTTCCTCCACCGCGAGATCTTCACCGACAACGCCTACTTCCGGCACGGCATCACCTTGCCCGCCGGTGCCGTCGTGGTGGACGCCGGGTCGAACATCGGCATGTTCACGCTTGGCGCGGCCCTGCGCAGCCCCGGCTCCCGGATCATCGCCGTCGAACCGGTCGCCGAACTCGCCGACGCCGTCGCGCTCAACGCCGCCCTGCATGACATCGACGTGACCGTGCTGCGCTCGGCACTGGGCCGCGCCGACGGCGAGACCGTCTTCACCTTCTACCCCCACAACAGCGTCATGTCGGGTCAGTTCGCGGATCAGCGGGAGGATGTCGACGTACTCAGGGACTACCTGCTCACCGATGAGCGGGCACTTCAGGGCGAGCACCTCGACCGGCTGGTGAGCGACCGGATGACCGCGCAGACCCGCCGGGTCCCCGTAACCACCCTCAGCGCAGTCGTCCGCGAACACGGCCTCCCCCGTATCGACCTGCTGAAGATCGACGTGGAGAAGGCCGAGGCCGAGGTCCTTGACGGCATCGACGACAGTCTCTGGCCCCGTATCGAGCAGATCGTGATGGAGGTGCACGACATCGACGAACGGCTCACGGCCGTCATCGCCCGGTTGCGCCTCCTGGGCTTCGACGTCACCACGGAGCAGGACGCCCGTCTCGCCCGCACCCCCTGCCACAATGTCTACGCCCGGCGCCAGGGGATCTCCCCCGCGCCGTCGGCGCTTCCCGCCCCGGCCGCCGGAGGTCCGACCCTGCACCGGCTGGAGGAGGAGCTGCGCGTCCTGATCGCGCTGCGCCTGCCCGCGGCGGTGCCGCCAGGCACCTTCACCCTCACCACCGAGGCGGCCCCCGTCGAGCCGGACCGGACGCCCGGTCACCGGCCCGACTCCGCCTCCGCCTCCGCTCGGGTCGCGGTGCTCGCCCGGGTCTGGGCCCAGCTGTTCGGACCGGACTCCGTCCGCCCGGAAGCGGACTTCTTCGATCTCGGCGGCAATTCCCTGACGGTCGTGCGTCTGATGGCCGCCGTGGAGGACGAGCTCGGGGAGGACGCCCTCTCCCCTGATGTGATCTTCATGGACAGCACGTTCGGCGCGCTGGCCGCCGCTGTCGAGGCCAGTGCGGGCCCCGACCCGGCAACGCCTGCCTGAGCCGCGACGAAGTCAGTGACGAAAGGCCGTGACGAAAGGCGGCGACGAAAGACAGCGATGAAGGCCGCGTCGAAGGCCGGACAGAGGAGCAACCGATCGTGAAGTCAGCGTATTTCGACGACACCCACGCCGCCTTCCGCGAGGAGGTCCGCGCCTTCCTGGCCGCTGAGGTGCTGCCGCACGCGGCGGCCTGGGAGGAGCGGGACACGGTCCCCGCCCACCTGTGGAAACTCCTGGGCGAGCGGGGCTATCTGGGACTGCTGCATCCGCGCTCCGTCGGAGGCGGCGAGCGCGATCTGTTCACCTCGGTGGTCTTCCTGGAGGAGCTCGGCCGCATCGGATACGCGGGACTGCGCGCGGCGGTCTCCGTCCACTCCTACATGGCCACTCCCTACCTGACCCGGATGGCCGACCGCGACCTGTCGCAGCGGTATCTGGCGTCCGCGGTGCGCGGCGAGCGCCTGGCGGCTCTGGCGATCACCGAGCCGGGTGCCGGGACCGACCTGTCCGGTCTTGGCACCACGGCTGTCCGCGACGGCGATCACTTCGTCGTCGACGGCACCAAGTCGATGGTCAGCAACGGCATGACCGCGGACTTCCTGATCATGGCGGTGCGCACCGGCGCCCCGGCGACCGGGCACGGGCCCCGGAGAACGACAGGCCTGTCCCTGCTGGTCGTCGACACCGCGCTCCCGGGCGTCGCCCGCAGTCCACGGCGCACCCTCGGCTGGCGGTCGGCAGGGACGGCGACGATCACCCTCGACGCCGTGCGGGTGCCCGCCGACCGCCTCATCGGCCGCCTCGACAACGGCTTCTACTACCTGATGCGCGGCCTGCAACTGGAACGTCTCACCGCCGCCACGCTCGCGCTCGGCGGCATGGAGGGAACGCTGGAGGAGCTGCGCGCGCACCTGCGCGCCCGGAAGGTCGCCGGGGAGGCACTGGCCCGCAAACAGGCCCTCGTGCACCGCGTCGCCGACCTGGCCACCGAACTGGCGGCGGCCCGCCAGCTCGTGCACCACACCGCGTGGCTGTACCAGGAGGGCGAACTGCCCGCCGTGGAGTGCTCCATGGCCAAGCTGCACACCACCGAGCTGGCGTGCAGGCTGGCCGACACCGCTCTGCAACTGCACGGTTCACACGGTTATCTGGAGGACTCCTACGCGGCGCGCGCCCAGCGCGACGCCCGTGCCGCCACCATCGCCGCCGGGCCCAGCGAGGTGATGCGTGACCTCATCGGCCAAGCCGTCCTCACCTAGGGCCTTGCGTTTGGGTCAGGCCCTGACCCACCGACCCCGTCACGCCGACTTCACCCGCACCGGTTGCGCCACGTCGTCCTGCCGCGCGCTGGTGCGCAGCAGTCCGGCACGGTGCAGCCGCTGCTCCAGTTCCAGTACGTCCTGCGCCGCCTGGCGCGGGCAGCGCGCCGCCACCCCGATC
>NZ_JASKYR010000171.1:0-13089 GCF_041028215.1 Streptomyces flavofungini | reverse complement strand
CTCTTGAGGAGGGGGCCGGGGACGGGCCCGTAATATGACCTCCCTGATGACCGCTACCCTCGTCGCCAAAGATCTCGCCGCCGGCCACGGTGACCGCACCCTCTTCGCGGGCCTCGACCTCGTCGTCGCGCCCGGCGACGTCATCGGGCTCGTCGGGCCCAACGGAGCGGGCAAGAGCACGCTGCTGCGGCTGCTCGCGGGGGTCGACGCCCCCGAGGGCGGCGAGGTGCGGCTCTCACCGCCCACGGCGTCCGTCGGGCATCTGCCGCAGGAGCCGGACCGCCGCCCCGGCGAGACGATCCGCGCCTTCCTGGCCCGCCGCACCGGCGTCGCGAGGGCCCAGCACGCGATGGACGAGGCGACCCAGGCCCTGGTGGACGGGGCCCCGGGCGCGGACGACGCCTACGCCGACAGCCTGGAGCGCTGGCTGGCCCTCGGCGGCGCCGACCTCGACGAGCGCGCCGAGGAGGTCACCGGCTCCCTCGGCCTGGCCGTCGGCCTCGACCAGGAGATGGTGTCGCTCTCCGGCGGACAGGCGGCCCGCGCCGGACTCGCCTCGCTGCTGCTCTCCCGTTACGACGTGTTCCTCCTCGACGAGCCCACCAACGACCTCGACCTGGCGGGCCTCGACCGCCTGGAGTCCTTCGTGAAGGGCCTGCGCGCGGGCACGGTCGTCGTCAGCCACGACCGCGAGTTCCTCAGCCGCACCGTCACCAAGGTGCTCGAACTGGACCTGGCCCAGCAGCGGATCAACCTCTACGGCGGCGGCTACGACGCCTATCTGGAGGAGCGGGAGGTGGCCCGCAGACACGCCCGCGACGAGTACGAGGAGTACGCCGACAAGAAGGCGGCGCTCGAAGGCCGCGCCCAGATGCAGCGCTCCTGGGCGGACAAGGGCGTCAAGAACGCCCGCAGGAAGGCCAGGGCGGGCGGCGGCGACAACGACAAGATCGGCCGCAACTTCCGCAGCGACGCCACGGAGAAGCAGGCCGCCAAGGCCCGCCAGACCCAGCGCATGATCGAGCGGCTCGACGTCGTCGACGAGCCGCGCAAGGAGTGGGAGCTGCGGATGGAGATCGCCGCGGCCCCGCGCTCGGGCTCGGTCGTGGCGGGTCTGCGCGACGCGGAGGTGCACCGGGGCCCGTTCACGCTGGGCCCGGTGACCCTGCAGGTCGACTGGGCGGACCGGGTGGCGATCACCGGCGCCAACGGCTCGGGCAAGTCCACGCTGCTCGGCGCGCTCCTGGGACGCGTACCGCTGAGCGGGGGCCACGCGAGCCTCGGCTCGGGCGTCCTGGTCGGCGAGGTCGACCAGGCCCGCGCCCTCTTCCACGGCGAGGAGTCCCTGCTCGACGCGTTCTGCGCGGCCGTGCCCGAGACCGAACCGGCCGAAGTGCGCACGCTGCTCGCGAAGTTCGGGCTCAAGGCGGACCACGTGCTGCGTCCGGCGGCGACGCTCTCCCCGGGCGAGCGCACCCGCGCGGCCCTCGCCCTGCTCCAGGGCAGGGGCGTCAACCTCCTGGTCCTCGACGAGCCGACGAACCACCTCGACCTGCCCGCGATCGAGCAGCTGGAGTCGGCCCTCGACGCCTACGAGGGCACCCTGCTGCTCGTCACGCACGACCGCAGGATGCTGGACGCCGTCCGCGTGACGCGCCGCCTGGAGGTGGCGGAGGGCAGAGTGACCGAGCTGTCGCTCTGACCCCCGCCCCCGCCGCACCACGGTCCTCCGGGGCGCGTCACGCCCCGCCGCTCAGCGGCGCCCGGGGTCGACCAGACCGGCCCGCCGCAACGCCTCGGCCATCGCGTCGTTGGCGGGCGGCGGGCCCTGCCGCTGCGGCTTCTGCCCGCGCTGGCCACCGCCCTGACCGCCGCCGCGCCTGCCCTGGCCGCCGCGCTGCCCCTGCCCCTGGCCCTGCCGCTGCTGCGGCGGACGGCCGCCGCCACGCCGGGGCTGCTCCTCGCCGGAGGCGCTCGCCTCGTCGTCGAGGCGGAGCGTCAGCGAGATCCGCTTGCGCGGGATGTCGACGTCCATGACCTTCACCTTGACGATGTCGCCGGGCTTGACGACGTCGCGCGGGTCCTTGACGAACGTCTTGGACATGGCGGACACGTGCACCAGACCGTCCTGGTGGACACCCACGTCCACGAACGCCCCGAACGCCGCCACATTGGTCACGACGCCTTCGAGCACCATGCCGGACGCCAGGTCGGAGATCTTCTCGACGCCCTCCTTGAAGGTCGCCGTCCTGAAGGCGGGACGCGGGTCGCGGCCGGGCTTCTCCAGCTCCTTCAGGATGTCCGTCACGGTCGGCAGGCCGAAGACCTCGTCCACGAACGCGTCGGGACGCAGCGAGCGCAGCGCCCCGGTGTTGCCGATCAGCGAGGAGACCTCGCCGCCCGCCGCCTTCACCATCCTGCGCACCACCGGGTAGGCCTCGGGGTGCACGCTGGAGGCGTCCAGCGGGTCGTCGCCGCCGCGGATGCGCAGGAAGCCCGCGCACTGCTCGTACGCCTTGGGGCCGAGCCTGGCGACGTCCTTGAGGCCCTTGCGGCTCTTGAACGGGCCGTTGGTGTCGCGGTGCGCGACGATGTTCTCCGCGAGGCCCGCGCCGATGCCGGAGACCCGGGCGAGCAGCGGGACGGAGGCGGTGTTCACGTCCACGCCGACGCCGTTCACACAGTCCTCGACGACCGCGTCGAGCGAGCGCGAGAGCTTCACCTCGGAGAGGTCGTGCTGGTACTGGCCGACGCCGATCGACTTGGGGTCGATCTTCACCAGCTCGGCGAGCGGGTCCTGGAGACGGCGCGCGATGGAGACCGCGCCGCGGATCGACACGTCCAGGCCGGGCAGCTCCTGCGAGGCGAAGGCCGACGCCGAGTACACCGAGGCGCCCGCCTCGGAGACCATCACCTTGGTGAGGTTCAGCTCCGGGTGCGCGGCGATGAGGTCGGCGGCGAGCTTGTCGGTCTCGCGGGACGCGGTGCCGTTGCCGATCGCGATCAGCTCGACCGCGTGCTCCTTGGCGAGGGCGGCGAGCGTCGCGAGGGACTGGTCCCACTTGTTGGCCGGGACGTGCGGGTGGATCGTGTCGGTCGCGACGACCTTGCCGGTGGCGTCGACGACGGCGACCTTCACCCCCGTACGGAAACCGGGGTCGAGACCGAGGGTCGCGCGGGTGCCCGCCGGTGCGGCGAGGAGCAGGTCGCGCAGGTTGGAGGCGAAGACGCGCACCGCCTCGTCCTCGGCGGCCGTACGGAGCCGCAGCCGCAGGTCGATGCCGAGGTGGACCAGGATGCGGGTCCGCCACGACCAGCGCACGGTGTCCTGGAGCCACTTGTCGGCCGGGCGGCCCCGGTCGGCGACGCCGAAGCGGTGGGCGACCATCCCCTCGTACGACGACGGGCCCTCCGTGGCCTCCTCGGGCTCCAGGACGAGGTCGAGGACGCCTTCCTTCTCGCCGCGCAGTATGGCCAGGACGCGGTGCGAGGGCAGCTCGGTGAAGGGCTCGGCGAAGTCGAAGTAGTCGGCGAACTTGGCGCCCGCCTCCTCCTTGCCGTCCTTGACCTTGGCGGCGAGCCTGCCGCGCACCCACATGCGCTCGCGCAGCTCGCCGATCAGGTCGGCGTCCTCGGCGAAGCGCTCGGCGAGGATCGCGCGGGCCCCGTCGAGCGCGGCCTGCGGGTCGGCGACGCCCTTGCCGGCGTCGACGAACGCGGCGGCCGCCGCCTGCGGCTCCACCGAGGGGTCGGTGAGCAGTCCGTCGGCCAGCGGTTCGAGCCCGGCCTCGCGGGCGATCTGCGCCTTGGTGCGCCGCTTGGGCTTGAACGGCAGATAGATGTCCTCAAGGCGCGCCTTGGTGTCCGCCTCGCGGATGCGCGCCGCCAGCTCGTCGGTGAGCTTGCCCTGCTCACGGACCGAGTCGAGGATCGCGGCGCGCCGCTCCTCCAGCTCGCGCAGATAGCGCAGCCGCTCTTCGAGCGTGCGCAGCTGCGCGTCGTCGAGCATCTCGGTCGCTTCCTTGCGGTAGCGCGCGATGAAGGGCACCGTCGAACCGCCGTCGAGCAGGTCGACGGCGGCCTTCACCTGCCGCTCCCGTACGCCGAGCTCCTCGGCGATCCTGCCTTCGATGGAGGACGCAGTGGGCGTCTTCAAAGCTGCCACGTTCCGGTACCGCCTTCTCGCTGGGGTTGCCCGGCAATTGTGGCAGGTGGCTCCGACGGCGTCCGTCAGCCCTTGCCGATGAGGTCGGCAGGGAACGCCCCGGCCGAGAGCGCCGCCCCGGTGAACACCGTGGCGAGTTCCGTCAGGCGCTCGACGCCCCGCGCGCCCAAGTGCTCGTAGGGCGCACGGTCCAGGCGGTCGGTCTCCGCCTCGACGTCCCTGCGCAGCGCCACACCGGCCTCGGTCAACTCGCCCTCGGCGTCCAGGATTCCGCGATCGCGCAGCCGGTCCTCCGCGGCGCTCCACTCGTCCCTGTCCCAGCCGCGGGTGGAGAAGACCCACTTGGGGTTGGTGCCCTTGCCGGTGGCGGTGTGGGTGACCAGGGCCTCCAGGCCGTCGAGTCCGGCGCCGAGCAGGACGCTGGTGTGCCCGTCGCCGCGGTGCTCGCGCAGCAGCGTCGCGGCGTGCCAGTACGCCAGGTGCGGGGCCTCCGGCACCGGCAGGTCGGCGTGGGCGGCGTACAGGGGCCGGGCGGTGCGCGTGCAGGCCTCGGTGGCGCGCAGCGCGAGACGGGCGGCCTCCGCCATCTCCGGCGAGGTGACGGCGTCCTCGCCGAGCAGGCGCCGCAGGGTCGCGTCGACGCCGCGCAGCCGGGCCGCGAGCACGTCGTCCGGCGTGGCGGTCCGCCATATCGCGGGCACGTGGGCCGCGACGAGTTCGTGCTTGTAGTTGTAGAACGCGGCGGTCACCACGCCGGGCCCGACCGCGCCGAGGGCCGCCGCGCGCACGGCGAAGTTGACGGCGCTGCGGTCGGTGATCCCGAGCCCGGCGAGCTCCCGGGCCACGTCGGGCGAGAAGTAGTGCGAGGAGTGCAGCGCGTTCAGCACGTTGTGGCAGCGGCGCGCGGCACGCGGGGGCAGCGCGGCCATCGCGGGCGAGGTGGTTGAAGACGTCATGGAAGCACGTTACCTACTGGTCGGTATGCAGCTCCAGGGGTGGCATACGTGAGTTCCGCACGGCGGCGGGGCGGCGGACCCGTCCGCATGGCAGGAAAGGTGGGCTGCTCGTCATTGCGGCCATGCGGCGGGGACCGAAGAATCTGAGGCATGGAGCAGCGAACCGTTCTGGTCGTCCTCTTCGACGGCGTCCAGAGCCTTGATGTCACGGGACCCGTGGAGGTCTTCACGGGCGCAGGCCTGGCCCGGGGCGGCGACAAGCCCGCGTACCTCGTGCGCACCGCCTCCCCGGACGGCGCTCCCGTCCGCACCTCCAGCGGGCTCACCCTGGTGCCGGACCACGCGCTGTCCGGCGCCCCCGTGCCGCACACGCTGCTGGTGCCGGGCGGTGTCGGCACCCGCCCGGAGGACCCGGCGCTGATCGACTGGCTGCGCGAGCACGGCCCGCGGGCCGAGCGCCTGGTCTCGGTCTGCACCGGCGCCATCCGGCTCGCCCAGGCGGGCCTCCTGGAGGGGCGCAGGGCGACGACGCACTGGGCGTACTGCGCCAAGCTCGCCAGGGACCACCCGGGCATCGAGGTCGACCCCGACCCGATCTACGTGCGGGACGGCCATGTCGCCACCTCCGCGGGGGTCACCGCCGGCATCGACCTCGCCCTGGCGCTCGTGGAGGAGGACCTGGGGCGCGCGGTCGCGCTGACCGTCGCCCGCCACCTCGTGGTCTTCCTGCGCCGTCCGGGCAACCAGGCGCAGTTCAGCGTCCAGCTCGCCGCGCAGACCGCGCGGCGCGAACCACTGCGCGAGGTGCAGCAGTGGATCACCGAGCACCCGGCGGGCGACCTCTCGGTGGACGCGCTCGCCGCGCGCGCCCGCCTCTCGCCCCGCCACTTCGCCCGCGCCTTCCAGGCGGAGACCGGCCTGACCCCGGGCAAGTACGTCGACCGGGTCCGCGTGGAGCACGCGCGACGGCTCCTGGAGGACACCTCCGACGGGGTGGAGGAGGTCTCGCGCGCCTGTGGCTACGGCACTCCGGAGGCCATGCGCCGCGCCTTCGTCAAGGCGCTCGGCACGGCACCCGCGGAGTACCGCCGCCGCTTCCACCCCGGGCCGCCCACGGCCGGCCACGCCGCTCCGACCAGCACATCCCTCGCCCGAATCGACCCTTGAGGACACCATGCAGATCGCCATCGTCCTGTACGAGCGCTTCACGGTCCTGGACGCCATCGGCCCCTACCAGACCCTGTCCCCGCTGCCCGGCTACGAGACCGTCCTCGTCGCCGAGGAGGCGGGGCCGGTCCGCGACGACCGCGGGAGCCTCGCCCTGATCGCCGACAAGTCCTTCGACGAGGTGCGCCGCCCCGACATCGTGGTGGTGCCGGGCGGTCCCGGGCAGAGCGACCAGATGGACAACGGGCCGCTCCTGGACTGGCTCCGCGCCGTCGACCCCACCACGACCTGGACGACCTCGGTGTGCACGGGGTCGCTCGCGCTCGCCGCCGCCGGGCTCCTCAAGGGCCGCCGCGCCACCTCGCACTGGCTCGCCCTCGCCGAGCTCGACCGGCTCGGCTCGCGGTCGACGGGGGAGCGGGTCGTCTTCGACGGCAAGTACGTCACCGCCGCCGGGGTCTCCGCGGGGATCGACATGGGCCTCGCCCTGGCGGGCCGGATCGCGGGCGACGAGCACGCGCAGTCCGTCCAGCTCATGGCGGAGTACGACCCGCAGCCGCCCTATGACGCGGGCTCGCCGGAGAAGGCGCCCGCGCACCTGGTGGCGAAGTTCCGCGAGATGACCCGCCACCAGCAGTAGCCGGGCCCCGGCGCGCGGGTGTCCGCCACGCGCGCGTGTCCGCCCCCGGCTCAGTCGGCGGGGGCGGTCCAGGTGAAGTGCGGCTGTCTGCGCTCCAGGAAGGCGGCGACCCCCTCGGCGGTGTCGCCGCTGCCGCGCGCCTGCTCGCGCCAGTGGGCGTCGCGGTCGGTGCGCCCGTCGGCGAACTCCTTGGCCGCCGCCTGGGTCAGCTGGGAGCGCGCCGCCAGGACGCGGGAGAACTCCGCGACCCGCTTCCCGAGGTCGCCCGCGGGCAGCACCTCGTCCACCAGACCGGTGCGCGCGGCCCGCTCGGCGCCGATCAACTCGCCGGAGAACAGCAGGTACTTGGCGGTGGCGGGGCCCACCAGGGAGACCAGGCGCCGGGTGGACGAGGCGGGGTAGACGATGCCGAGCTTCGCGGGGGTGATCCCGAAGGAGGCGTCCTCCTCGGCGAAGCGCAGGTCGCAGGCGGCGGCGAGCTGGCAGCCGCCGCCCACGCAGTAGCCGCGCACCGCGGCGAGCGTGGGCTTGGGGAAGGCGGCGAGCGCGTCCTCGGCCCGGACCGCGAGGTCCTGGGCCGTCCCCGCCGACTCCCGCAGCGAGGAGATGTCCGCCCCGGCGCAGAACGTCCCGCCCGCGCCCGTGAGCACCAGGGTGCGTACGGCCCGGTCGGCGGCGAGCCCGGCGAGCAGCGGCGGCACCTGGTGCCACATGGCGGCGGTCATGGCGTTGCGCTTGGCCGGATGGTCGATGACGACGGTGGCGACGCCGTCCGTGACGGTGTGCCTCAGCTGCGGCTCCATGCGCCGGATGCTATCCGTACCTCTCGAACGTACGATCAAGAAGGGGGCGGCCGACCTGGCCCCACGAGGGCTCTGTCGAGCGAGCCAGGCCCCGCGGGGCGCTGCCGAGCGATACGGAGACGCCGATGGCCCGATCCAAGGACCCCACCGCCGCGCGGCCCGGAGGCCGTACTCCCGGGGACCGGGGCGCCCGCCTCAGCCGCAGCTTCGGCTGGCTCGCCCTGCTCGGGGTGGTGCTCGCCGTGGCCGGTCTCGTCGGCCTCGTCTACGCCGGTCTGGCGACGCTGACCACGATGCTGCTCTTCGGCTGGCTGCTGCTGGTCGGCGGCGTCGTGGGGCTGCTGCACGCCGTCCAGTCGCGGGGCAGCAACTTCTTCTGGCTCGGGGTCGTGGTCGCGGCGCTGAACCTCGCGGCGGGCGTCGTGGTGATCCGCAGGCCGGACGTGGCGGCGGAGGCGCTGACCATGTTCGCGGCGCTGCTCTTCCTCACCGGCGGCGTCTTCCGGCTGGTCGGCAGCCTGGTGGTGCGCGGCCCGCAGTTCGGCTGGACGCTGGTGCAGGGCGCCTTCGGACTGCTGCTCGGCATCCTGGTCCTCGGCGGCTGGCCCAGCAGCAGTCAGTACGTGATCGGGTGCTTCTTCTCCCTCGCGCTGCTCTTCGACGGGCTCGGCCTGATCGCCACGGGCATCGGCGGGCGCCGCGTCGTCAGCCTCGTACAACCTGAAGAAACCGTGAAGACGGCAGAAGAACGACAAGAACAGTCACGAAATTAGCGTGGCGTTGCGATAACGATCGAATCGCGTCGATAATCGCTGACTTCTCGTCAGTACGGCGGTCCCGACCAGTGCGTTCCCAACACTCGACGTGTGGTGACTATCGAGCGCGAGGGCGGCGACCGGACGATGGAGAACGACGGGAGGGGCTCCGGCCCACTCCCCGGAGGCGGCCCGCGGGCGCCTTACGAGGGGGTGTGGCGCTTCACGGCCCCCGCCGTCGACGCCTCCGTGCCCCAGGCGCGCCGCGCGGTGCGCGACCTGTTGAACCGGCAGGGCGTGCCGGTGTCCGACGATGTGCTCCAGGGACTCCTGCTCATCGTCTCCGAGCTGGTCACCAATGTGGTGCGCCATGCGGCCCTGCTCTCGCCGATGCTCGCGGTGGAGGTCGCGGTCGGCGCCGAGTGGGTGCGGGTCTCGGTGGAGGACAACCATCCCTACCGCCCGACGGCCCTGGTCGCCGACCACGGGCAGACCGGCGGGCGCGGCCTGCTCCTGGTGCGCGAGGTGACGCGGGAGGCGGGCGGCGCCTGCGACGTCGAGCACACCGCGAGCGGGGGCAAGGTCATCTGGGCGGCCCTGCCCCTCAAGCCCGTCGACGGCCTCGCCCCGCGCGACTCCCTGTGACCCGCCCGACCGCGGCCCGCCCGGCGGCTACCAGCCCGCCGAAGGCCCGGTCAGCTCCCTGATCGCGGGCCGCGCCGCGTCCAGGACGGTCATGAACCACGCGGAGAACGGCCCCGCCTCGTGCCGCTCCTTCAGCTCGTCGGCGGTCACGAACGCGGTCTCACCGACCTCGGAGGGGTCCGGGCGCAGCGGCGACTGGACCATGCCGACGAAGAGGTGGTTGAACTCCTGCTCCACGAGCCCCGAGTCGGGGTCCGGGTGGTTGTAGCGCACGGTGCCCGCCTCGGCGAGGAGCGAGGGCGAGACGCCGAGCTCCTCGTACGTGCGCCGGGCGGCGGCGGCGAACGGCGCCTCGCCCGGGTAGGGGTGACCGCAGCAGGTGTTGGACCAGACGCCGGGGGAGTGGTACTTGCCGAGGGCGCGCTGCTGGAGCAGGAGGCGGCCCTGTTCGTCGAAGAGGAAGACCGAGAAGGCCCGGTGGAGCTGCCCGGGCGCCTGATGCGCGGCGAGTTTCTCCGCGGTGCCGATCGTCCTGCCGTCCTCGTCGACGAGTTCCAGCAAGATCGCTTCTCCGGTGCCGTTCGACGAGCTGTTCGCCGCGGTGGCAGGTGTGATCGGCATACCCATCCTTCGCTTCGGTCTTCGAGCCCTCAAGTCTGCCGTACTTTCCGGGGTCGCCAGGCACGTATGGCACCGCATGTCCCGGCGCGCGGAAGCACGCCGGGACACGCGGTGGACACCTCGAACGAGAGTGCCCGAGGGCGCCTCAGACCCCGAAAACGGCCGGATACTCGATCGTGCCCCGCGGCAGCGGGCCGGAACCGCCGGACCCTTCCAGGACGAGCGCCATCATGGCGTCGTCGGGAACGGCGAAACCTGGCCGGATGCCATAGGCGGAAGCGGGCCGAAAACCGAACCTCGGGTAGTACGCCGGATGCCCGAGGACCAGGACGAGCCGCTCCCCGCGCACGCGTGCCGCGTCGAGCACCGCGCGCACGACGGCCGAACCGGCCCCCGTCCGCTGGTGCCCGGGCAGTACGCCGACGGGTGCCAGGGCCAGCGCGGGCGCCCCGTCCACCCGGCAGCGGGTGAGCAGGGCGTGGGCCGCGACCGAGCCGTCCGGCGCCTCGGCCACCTGGGACAGACCGGGGAGCCAGGCGTCGGGGTCGGCGCGGAGCGCGTCGACCAGATCGGCCTCGGCACCGGTCTCGAAGGCCGCCGCGTGCACGGCGTGCACGGCGGCGGCGTCCTCGGCGGTCTCCGGCCTGGTGCGCCAGGCGCCCAGCGGGTGCCTGGCGGTGTGGTCGGACCGCGTGTGGTCGGACTGCGTGTGGTCGTTCAATGGAGGAGACCCTTGGGTGGGGGACCCGCGGACGTGACGTACGAACGCGTACGAGAGGTCAGGCGCGGGCCCGGTGAACGGGGATGCACATGTCGCCGCGCGGAGCAGCGCAAGCCGCGACAGTCATCAACCCACCTCCACAGGTCACCGGCGCTCTCGTCCGTCAAGAGCCCTGGTCACCGTACCACCGGGGTCAGTGGCAGAGTCCGGCCTCGCGCTGTGCGTACCCGCTGGGTTCGAGCTGGAAGGTGCAGTGCTCCACGTCGAAGTGGTCGCCCAGGCAGCCCTGGAGCTCGTGCAGCATCTTCTCGTGGCCGATCGAGTCGAGCGTGCCGGAGCTCACGACGACGTGCGCGGAGAGCACGGGCATGCCCGAGGTGATGGTCCAGGCGTGCAGGTCGTGGACCTCCAGGACGCCGGGCAGGTTCAGTATGTGGGCCCGCACCTCCGCCATGTCGACACCCTTGGGCGCCGACTCCAGGAGGACGTTCAGGGTCTCCTTCAGGAGCTTGACCGTACGCGGGACGATCATGACGCCGATGACGAGCGAGGCGATCGGGTCCGCCGCCTGCCAGCCGGTGAGCATGATCACGGTCGCCGAGACGATGACCGTGACCGAGCCCAGGGTGTCCGCGAGCACTTCGAGGAAGGCGCCGCGCACATTGAGGCTGTCCTTCTGCCCGCGCATCAGAAGCGTCAGCGAGATCATGTTCGCGACGAGGCCGAAGGCGCCGAACCAGATCGTCAGGGCGCCCTGGGTCTCCGCCGGGGTGATGAACCGCTCCACCGCCTCGTACAGCACATAGCCGCCGACGGTCAGGAGCAGCAGGCAGTTGGCGAGCGCGGCGAGTATCTCGGCGCGGGCATAGCCGAAGGTGCGGTTCTCGGTGGCCGGACGGTTCGCGAAGTGGATGGCGAGCAGGGCCATGCCGAGCCCGAGCGCGTCGGTCGCCATGTGCGCCGCGTCCGCGATCAGCGCCAGGGAGTCGGCCATGAGGCCGCCCACGATCTGGGCGGCCATCACCGTGACGGTGATGCCGAGCGCCACCCGGAGCCGCCCCTTGTAGGCCTGGGCCGCCGTCCCCGTGGCCGGTGGTCCGTGCATGTGCCCGTGATCGTGTCCAGCCCCCATGGAGCCGCCTCCCGCATCGCTCATCGGTCCGTCGTTCGGTGGTCGCGCGCCCCAGTGAACTACGGGCGGGGGGTATTGGCAACGCGGCACTGAACACCGTTGTCACTGTTCTGACCTGCGAAAATGGCAACGATTGCCGTCAAGGGAAGGTGCGCAGGTCAGGACCACGACGCCGTCGGCCGAGGGCCCGCTCCGGGTCAGCCGAGAGCCGCGCCGGGACGGTCGCGCCGGATCGCGGAACCGGCGCCGCGCGCCTCGGGGTGGTGCAGACACCACCCCGCCCACGCCGACTCGACCATCTCGCGCACCCCGCGCCGTGCCGTCCAGCCGAGCTCCCGCGCGGCGAGCCGGGCGTCGGCCACCGCACGCGGCGCGTCGCCCGCGCGGGCGGGCTCGACCAGCGCGGGCGTGGTGTCGCCGCTCACCTCGCCGATGAGGTCGAGCAGTTCGCGTACGGAAACGCCCTCTCCGCGTCCGATGTTCACCGTCAGATCGCCCCCGGTGCCCCGCGTGAGCCGGTGGGCCGCCGCCAGATGGGCCTCCGCGAGGTCGGAGACGTGGATGTAGTCCCGTACGCAGGTGCCGTCCGGGGTCGGGTGGGTGTCGCCGAAGAGCCGTGGCCGCTCGCCCCGCGTGAGGCGGTCGAAGACCATCGGGATGACGTTGAACACGCCGGTGTCCGCGAGCTCGGGGGACGCGGCGCCCGCCACGTTGAAGTAGCGCAGGCACACCGTCGCGATGCCGTGCGCCCGGCCCGCCGCCCGCACCAGCCACTCCCCGGCGAGCTTCGTCTCGCCGTAGGGGCTGACCGGCGCGCACGGGGTGTCCTCGCCGACGAGGTCCACGTCCGGCGGGTTGCCGTACACCGCGGCCGACGAGGAGAAGACGAAACGCTTCACCCTCGCCTCGGCCACCGCTTCGAGGAGCGTGGCCAGGCCGCCCACGTTCTCCCGGTAGTAGCGCAGCGGCTGCTCCACCGACTCGCCGATCTGCTTGCGGGCCGCGAGATGCACCACACCGGTGACGCCGTGCTCGGCGAGCACCCGGCGCAGCAGTCCGCCGTCGAGCGAGGAGCCCTTGATGAGGGGGATGTCCGCGGGCAGCCGCCCCGGCACGMCCGGGGAGACGTCGTCGAGGACGACCACGTCCTCCCCGGCGCCGGCCATGACCCGCGCCACGTGTGCCCCGATGTATCCCGCTCCGCCTGTGATCAGCCATGTCATGGGCGACCACCCTAAGACCCCGGCCCCGCGGCCCGGCCCCGCCGCCCCGGCCCCGGCCCCCGGGTGAACGCTTCGGGGCAAGCCGGGCGCGGTACGGGCGCGGTTTGTGGCCACGGCGCCGTCACCGCCAAGCCCGAGGCCCGCCAGGACCTGGCCCGCGCCCTGCGTGCCCGGGCCGGGGCCCACTCCGGCGTGGCCACCCTCGACGTGCTGCCCGACGATATCGCCGCCGCCATGGAGTCCGCCGACGTCGACGTGCAC
>NZ_JASKYR010000170.1:0-12116 GCF_041028215.1 Streptomyces flavofungini | reverse complement strand
GTCCTCGTGGTGGGCAGCGGCACCCAGGAGTACCGCGAGTACCGGCTGCGTTCCGCGGCGCTCCGCGCCGACCTCTGGCTGCTCGACACGGCGGCCCCCACCTGGCAGTCCCCGCACCTCGCGGGCGCCACCGAGGTCGATCCGACCGATCTGAACGCCCTGACCCGGGCCGCCCGCGCGGTCGCCGACCAGCGCAAGGTGCTCGGCGTCTTCTGCTACGACGAGGCGCTGATCCTGCCCGCGGCCCAGGTCGCCGAGGCCCTCGGCCTGCCGGGGCCCTCCGTGACCGCCGTGCGCAACTGCCGCGACAAGCACCGCACCCGCGCGCTCCTGCGCGACGTCGGTCTTCCGCAGCCGAGGTTCGCGCTCGTCGCCGACCTCGCGGAGGCCGCTGCCGCCGCCGAGTGGATCGGCTACCCCGTGGTGGTCAAACCGCGCGGTCTCGGTGCGAGCCGGGGCGTCGCCCTGGTCCGCTCGGCCGACGACCTCGCGGGCCTCTTCGCCGACGCACGGGCGGCCCACTACCCCGGCGTCCCGACCTACCGCGCGGGCATCCTCGTCGAGGAGTACCTGGAAGGGCCCGAGATCAGCGTCGACGGCGTCGTCCACGAGGGCCGCTACACGCCGATGTTCCTCGCCCGCAAGGAGGTCGGCCTCTTCCCGTACTTCGAGGAGACGGGCCACATGGTGAGCGCGGGCGATCCGCTCCTCACCGACCCGTCCCTGCGCTGGGTGCTCGCCGCTACCCACCGCGCGCTGCGCGTCGACGACGCCGTCACCCACACCGAGGTCCGCCTGACCACCCGGGGGTTCGTGGTGATCGAGGTGAACGGGCGGCTCGGCGGCGACCTCATCCCCTACCTGGGCTCGCTCGCCACCGGCATCGACCCGGGCCTCGCGGCGGCGGACGTCGCCGTGCGCGCCAGGCCCGGCCTGGACGCCGTACGAGCCCGCACCACCGGTATCCGCTTCCTGTATCCGCCCGAGCACTGCCGCGTGGACGAGGTGGCCGTGCCGGAACCGGGCGCCGTGCCGGGGCTGCTGCGGGCCGTCGCCCTCGCGGGCCCCGGCGACGAGCTGCGGCTGCCGCCGCTGGACTACCTCCAGCGGTACGCCTACGTCCTGTGCGAGGCCGACACCCCCGCCGAGTGCGCCGCCCGGCTCGACGCGGCGGCGGAGCGCGTGCACCTGGTGGGCCGGCCGCTGCCCGCGGACCCCGGCGCACAGGTGGCGTCATGAGCGCGCCGACGGCGGACCCCGGCGTCCGCGCCGCCCTGCGCGCGCTGCCGGGCCCGGCACGGCTGCTCCTGGCCGGGGTCGCCCTGAACCGCATGGGCTCCTACGTCCAGGTCTTCGTGGTCCTGTACGTGACCTCGCTCGGGCACACGGCGGCCCAGGCGGGCCTCGTCCTCACCGGCTACGGCGCCGGTTCCGTGCTCGGCACCCTGCTGGGCGGGATCCTCGCCGAACGGGTCGGCAACCGGCTCGCCATCGCGGGCTCGGTGCTCGTCACCGGAGTGCTCACCGCGGTCCTGCCCGCCGCGCCCGGCTACCTCGCGCTGCTCCTCACCGTCACCGCGACCGGCGTCGCCGCGCAGGTCTACCGGCCCGCGGCCTCGGCACTGCTCGCCGAACTCCTGCCGCCTGAGCGCCTGGTGGTGGCGTCGGCGGTCTTCCGCCTCGCCCTGAACGTGGGCGCCGCGCTCGGCCCGCTCGCCGGAGCGGCGCTCCTGACCGGCTCGTACACGCTGATGTTCGAGGTCAACGCGGCGGTGTCGGTGGCCTTCGGCGTGGTGGCGCTGGTCGCGCTGCCGTGCGGCTCGCCCGCCCCGGCCGCGCGCGGCGCCCGGGAGCGGGCCCGCTACGCCGACGTGCTGCGCGACCGGCGGTTCGCGCTCGTCGTGCTCGCGCTGTTCCTGATCGCGCTCGTGGAGTCGCAGTACCTCTCCGCGCTCCCGCTCGACCTGCGCGCACGCTCCGTGCCGACGGCCGTGTACACCGCGCTCGTCGCGCTCAACGGCCTCCTGGTCATCGTGGGGGAACTCCCGCTGACCCGCTATGTGCAGCACTGGCCGATGCGCGTCTCCATCGCGGGCGGCATCGCCCTCATCGGCACCGGCATCGGCCTGTACGGGGTGGGCGGCGGAGTCGCGTTCCTCGTCGCTGCCACCGTCGTGTGGACGCTGGGCGAGATGATCGCCGCGCCCTCCACCCTCGCCTACCCGGCACTGACCGCCCCCGAGGGCGCCCGCAGCCGCTACATCGCCGCCCTCTCCGCGGGCCAGAGCGTCGGCTACGCGGCGGGCCCCGCGCTCGGCGCGCTCCTCTTCCAGGGGCTCGGCGGCGCGGTGTGGCCCGTCTTCGGGGCCGTCGGCCTGCTCGCGGCGGCCGCCGCCCGCTCCGGGGTCCACCAGCCCGAGGCGCTGCGGACGGCCGTCCCGGCCGCCACCAAGACCTGACCGAGCCACTTCCCGGAACCGAGAAGGAATGACGGACAACGACGCGCACGACTGGTACGAGCGGGCGGGGGTGCGCGGCGGCCCGCACCGGACGGTGACGGGCCCCCTGGACCCCGCGACCCGCTTCTTCCCGCACCACCTGGTGCCCTACTGGACCCATCCGCTGGTGCGCGCGCTGCCCGAGCGGCGCCGCCACGAACTCCTCGCCCGCCACCTCTACCACTACCTGTCCTTCACGGCCCACTTCGAGACCCGGGTGGTCAACCGCGCCACCGAGCGCATCGCGGACGGCCGCTCGGGGCTCGAACTGCCCGCCTCGGTGCGCCTGGACGCCTACCGCATCTACTGCGACGAGGGCTACCACGCGCTCTACAGCCTCGAAGTGGTCGAGCAGATCGCCGAGGCGTCCGGCATCCCGCCGCTGCCCTACGCCTTCGACCCCTTCCTGCGGCAGCTCGACGGCATCGGCGCCGAACTCCTCAAGGGCGAGCCGGTCCTCGCCCAGCTCCTCCAGGTCGTCGTCTTCGAGACGCTGGTCACCTCCGTACTCGGCGAGGTGCCCAAGGACCGCGCGGTGCTGCCCGTCGTACGGGAGATCGTGCGGGACCACGCCAGGGACGAGGGCCACCACCACGTGTACTTCTCACGCTTCTTCGAACGCCTGTGGAGCGGCCTCTCCCCGCAGCTGCGGCGGCGGGCCGCCCACTGCCTGCCCGAGCTGATCGTCTCCAGCCTCACCCCCGACCTGCGCCCGGTGGCCGCGGCGCTGACCGCGGCCGGGCTCGGCCCCGACGCCGTGCGGCAGGTCATCGCCGACCGCTACCTGAGCTCGCGGAGCAAGGACGCCCTGCGGGCCACCGCGCGGCACACCGTCCGCCTCTTCCGGGACACCGGAGTCCTCGACCAGCCCGGCGCGACGGACGCCTTCGCCGCGGCCGGACTGCTGAGCGGTGTACCGGCACTGCCCCTCACCCCCTCCACGGAGGAAGAGTCATGACGACCGACGAGACCGTCCCCCGCGGCGCGCCGCCCGCCGCCCCCGAGAGCGGCCTGTTCTCCCTGGCCGACCTGGAGGTGGAGACCGTCGCCCGCCTCGCGGACCGGGCCGTGGAATTCCACCGCGACCCCGCGGCGCACACCCGGCCGCTGGCCGGAGCCACGGTGGGCGTCCTGTTCACCAAGCCGTCCACCCGCACCCGTACCGCCTTCACGGTGGCCGCCCTGCGCCTCGGCGCAGCCCCGGTGACCTACGGTCCCGGTGACCTCCAGCTGTCCACCGGCGAGGCGATCGCCGACACCGGGCGGGTGTTCGGCAGCATGCTGGACGGCCTCGTCGCCCGCACCGCGGGCCCCCTGAAGGAGCTGCGGCAGCTCTCCCGCCACGGCCGCCTGCCGGTGGTCAACGCGATGGCCACCGAGGAACACCCCTCCCAGGGCCTGTGCGACCTCGGCACCCTGCGGCTCTGCCTGGGCGACCTGCGCGGCCTGCGGCTGCTGTACGTGGGGGAGGGCAACAACACTGCCACGGCGCTCGCCCTCGCCCTGTCCGGCGTGCCCGGCTGCGAGGCCACCTTCGCCTGCCCGGCCGGCTACGGCATCCCCGAGGAGCAGCTCACGGCGGCGCGGAAGCGGGCCGCGCGGGCCGGAGCGCTGATCCGGCTCAGGGACTCGGCCGACGACCTGCCCACCGGGGTCGACGTCGTCTACACCACCCGCTGGCAGACCACCGGCACCCGCAAGGCCGACGCCGCCTGGCGCGAGCGGTTCCGGCCCTTCCACGTCGACGAGGAGTTCATGACGCGCCGCCCCGGCGCGCTGTTCCTGCACGACCTGCCCGCGCACCGCGGCGACGAGGTCACCGGGGCGGTCCTCGACGGGCCCAGGTCGGTGGCGTGGACACAGGCGTCGATGAAGCTCAGCAGCGCCATGGCGGTCCTGGAGTGGGCCCTGCCCCGTCAGACCGCCGACGCCTCCGAGGCCTGAGCGAGCAGCCGGACCAACTGGGCGCGGCGGTGCACCCCGTCGAGCTTGCGGTAGATGTTGCTCAGGTGGAACTCGACGGTCTTGACGCTGAGGAACAGCCGCTCGGCCACCTCGTGGTTGGTCAGACCCCGGCCGACCACCAGGGCGACCTGCATCTCCTGCGGGGTCAGGCGCTCAAGGGGCGCACGCTCCGGGCGGACCTCGGTGCCGCCCGCCGCGTGCAGTTCGGCGGCGACCCGGGCCGCCCACCCGGAGGCGCCGAGCCGCTCGAACGTGGCGTGGGCCCGCTCAAGCAGCGGGCGGGCCTCGCTGCGCCTGCCCTGCCTGCGCAGCTGCTCGCCCCAGGCGAACTCGGTGCGCGCCCGCTCGAAGGGCACCGGGCGCTCGGCGAGCAGCGCGAGGGAGCGCTGCATATGGCGCGAGGCGGCCTCGGGGTCGTTCGGTTCCAGCAGGCCCCGGCAGCGCGCCGCCGCCCCCGCGGTGACCGGCCGGTGGCCGCGCGAACCCTCGTACTCAAGGACTTCGAGGACCTCGCGGGCCTCCTTGGGCATGTGCAGATGGACATAGGCGTCCGCGAGGTCGGCGGCCCAGGTCAGATAGAGGCCGTCGCCGCGGCCGTGCGTACGGGAGAAGGCGCGGACCTCCTCCAGGCGGTGCACCGCCTCCTCGAAGCGGCCGAGGCCGAGCTCCAGGAGGCCGAGGGCGCCGCGGGCCCGTGCCGCGTCCATGGGCAGTTCGGTGGCGGCGGCCCACTCCATGGTCTGTGCCGCGTGCTTGCGGCAGTCCTCCTCGCGGTTGAGCGCCGCCTCGGTCCGCGCGAGGCCCGCGAGGCCGCGCGGCACCTCGATCAGCCTGCCGGTGGCCTCGGCGAGGCGCACCGCCTCGTCCGCGTGGGCGACCGAGGAGCTCCACCGGCCCCGCCAGAACTCCACCACGGCCAGCGTGCACAGCAGGTGCGAGAGCAGGCCGACCGCGCTGGAGCCGCGGGCGGTGTAGGCGGCGCGGTCCAGGAGGCCGTGCGCCTCGTCGAGTTCCTCGGCCGCGAGGTGGCAGAGCCCGCCCACGCCGGAGAGCGGGTAGGGGAAGGCCGGGTCGGGCGAGGCGAGCGGCTGCGCCAGTTCGCGCAGGAGCGTGCGGCCCGCCTCGGCGTCGCCGCCGAGCAGCAGGACCAGGGTGCGCAGGAGCCGCACCGGGAGCAGCGTCTGATGGGCGGTCTCGGCCAGCTTCATCGCCGTCTCGGAGGTGCGCTGGGCGGCGGTGAGGTCGCCGACGGCCAGTTCGGTGAGCGCGATGCCGCCCAGCATGACGGCGGCGAGCGCGGGGTCGACCTTCTCCGCCTCGTCGACGGCGGACCTGAGCAGTTCGCGGGAGCGGGTCGGCCTGCCGCGCTGCACGTCGAGGTAGCAGCGCAGCTGGCGGATGTCGAGCTGGGTGTTGAGCTGTTCGGCGTGCTCCAGGGCGCGGTCGAGGATCGCGGCGGCTTCGTTCAGCGATCCGGCGGCCTGGGAGGCGCGGGCCGCGCACAGCAGCCGCTCGGCCTTGCGCTGCCCCTCCGGGGTGAACCGGGCGGCCCGCTCGTACAGCCGGGAGGCCAGGGGGTAGGCCAGGGTCTCGGGGGCACCGGAGGCGGCGTTCTCCAGGAGCGAGGCCACGTGCTCGTCSGGCTCGGCGCCGGAGGCGGCCAGGTGCCAGGCGTACTGCTCCAGGGCGGGGGCGGTGGCGCCCTGGAGTGAGCGCGCGATGGCGTGGTGGGCCCGGCGTCTGCGCACCGGGGTGGCGCCGTGGTAGACCGCCGAGCGCACCAGCGGGTGCCGGAAGGCGTACCCGTCCCGCTCCTCGACGACCAGACCGGCGGCCTCGGCCGCCTCCAGGGACTCGTAGCTGAGGTCGTGCGCGCGCAGCGCCGCCTCGGTGCCCGCGAGGGGGCGGGTGCCGAGGACCGCGAGGAGCAGCATGGCGTCCTGGGCCTCCTGGGGCAGCCGGGCCACGGCGCTGCCGAAGGTGTGGGCGAGGAGTTCGCCGATGGGCAGCGGGGCCTCGGTGTCGTCGCCGTCGGCGCCGCTCCCGGCGAGCAGGGCCGGGAGTTCGATCAGGGCGAGCGGGTTGCCGCGGGCCTCGGCGAGCAGCCGGGCCGCCTCGCCCTCGGTGAGCCGGGCGGTGCCCTCCTCGGCGATGAGGCGGTGTGCGGAGTCGGCGTCGAGGCCGCCGAGGGTCATGGTCTCGATGGAGGCGAGCCGGGAGGCGGGCTCCTCCAGTTCGTCGCGGGTGGTGAACAGCACGACGACGCCTTCGCGGCCGAGTCTGCGGGTGGCGAAGGCGAGCGCGTCCAGGGAGTACGGGTCGAGCCACTGGGCGTCGTCGACGGTGACGAGGACGGGGCCCTCCTCGGCGATGGCACCGAAGAGGCTGAGCGTGCCCGCGGCCACCGCGAAGCGGTCCTGTGCGACGGCGGGGCCGAGCGCGAGGGCGCCGGTGAGGGCGGCGGCCTGGCGCTCGGGGATACGGTCGAGGAAGTGCAGCACGGGCCGGAGCAGATCGGCGAGGCCCACATAGGGCAGGTCGGACTCGACCTCGACGCCGCGGGTGCCGAGCCGCATCAGATCGTCGGCCTGCGCGGCCACGTAGGAGATGAGGCTCGTCTTGCCGATGCCCGCCTCGCCGCGGATGAGCAGGGCACCGCTCTCGCCCCCGCGAGCCTTGTCGATGAGAGCGAGAAGACGTGCGCATTCCGAGGAACGCCCCAGGAGCATATGCGTAGCGTACCGGCGGTAGGAGCGTGCGGAAGAGGCATCGGCGGACTTGTCGGTTCACGCCTCTGTCAACCGCTGACGCCCCTCGCTACCCTCCGCGCATGATTCCCACGGTGGTCTGGGGTACCGGAAATGTGGGCCGTGCGGCCGTGCGCGCCGTCAACGCCCATCCTGCGCTCGACCTGGCGGGCGTGCTGGTGCACAGCCCGGCGAAGATCGGCCGTGACGCGGGTGAACTGGCGGGTCTGGAGCGCCTGTTGGGGGTGGCCGCGACCGACGACGTCGACGCGGTCCTCGCCGCCGGGCCGCGCGCGGTGGTGTACGCGGCCTCCGGTGATCTGCGCCCCGACGAGGCGCTCGGCGATGTGGTGCGCGCGGTCCGCGCGGGCGCCGTCGTCGTGACGCCCTCGCTCTATCCGCTCTACGACCAGCGCGGCGCCCCGCCGGAGTTCCGCGATCCGGTGCTCGCCGCCGTCGCGGAGGGCGGCGGCGCGCTCTTCGCCTCCGGCGTCGACCCGGGGTGGGGCAACGACGTGCTGCCGCTCCTGGTCAGCGGGCTCGGCTCCACCGTGGACGCCGTCCGCTGCCAGGAGATCTTCGACTACACCACGTACGACCAGGAGGACTCGGTCCGCCATCTGATCGGGATGGGGCATCCGATGGACTACGAGCCGCTGATGCTCGCCCCCTCGGTCCCCACGATGGTGTGGGGCGGGCAGATACGGCTGATGGCCAGGGCGCTCGGCGTCGAGCTCGACGAGATCCGCGAGACCCTCGACCGGCGCGCGCTCGAGAGGAGCGTCCGCACGCGCACGATGGGGGAGTTCGCGGCGGGCACCCAGGGGGCCGTGCGCTTCGAGGTGCGGGGCTTCGTCGGCGGCGAGCCCCGCATCGTCATCGAGCACGTCACCCGCATCCACGCGTCCTGCGCCCCGGACTGGCCCGTGCCGCCCGGCGGCGCTGACGGCGCCCACCGGGTGATCATCGAGGGCCGCCCCCGTATCGAGGTGACGGTCGAGGCCACCGACGAGGACGAGAACCGCTCGGCGGGCGGCAACGCCACCGCGGTGGGCCGTCTGGTGAACGCCATCGACTGGCTCGTGGACGCCGGACCCGGCCTCTACGACGCGCTCGACGTCCCGCTGCGCCCGGCGGCGGGCCGGCTCGGAAGGAAGTGACCCATGCACATCGACATCCCCGAGGGGCAGGAACCGATTCCCTACGTGTGGGGCGACATGGTCCCCGGGATAGGGATGGCCGCGTCGAACTTCTCCCTCGCCGTGTACGCCCACACCACCCTGGGTCTGCGCGAGTTCGAGGCGGCGCGGCTGCGCATCGCGCAGATCAACGGCTGTGTCTTCTGCCTGGACTGGCGCACCGAGCGCGACGGGCTGAAGGTCGAGGAGGAGTTCGCCGACGCCGTGACCCAGTGGCGCACCACCGACGCCTTCGACGACCGCACGAGGCTGGCCGCGGAGTACGCCGAGCGGTACGCCCTGGACCACCACCATCTCGACGAGGAGTTCTGGACGCGGATGACCGCGCACTACAGCCAGGCGGAGATCGTGGAGCTGAGCATGAGCATCGGGTCGTGGCTGGCGTTCGGCCGGCTCAACCACGTGCTCGGTCTGGACACCGTGTGCGTGCTGCCCAAGCCCTGAGGGCTCCTTCGCGGGGGCGCGGGCAGCTCACAGGTCGGTGTCGATGATCTTCGCGATGTTGCGCTCGGCGAGCGCGGTGATGGTGACGAAGGGGTTGACGCTGGTGTTGCCGGGGATCAGCGCCCCGTCGATGACGTAGAGCCCCGCATACCCCTGCAGGCGGCCGTAGTTGTCGGTCGCCCTGCCGAGGACCGCGCCGCCGAGCGGGTGGTACGTGAGGTGGTCGCCCCAGATCTTGTAGGTGCCGAAGAGGTCGGTGCGGTAGATCGTCCCCTCCTTGGCGTTGATCTTGTCGAAGATCGTCTTGGCCGCGTCGATCGACGGCTGCTTCCAGGCGGTCTGCCAGTCGAGCTCCGCCCTGCCCGCCGCCGCGTTCCAGGAGAACTGGGCGCGGTGCGGGTTCTTGGTGATCGACAGGTAGAACGAGGCGTACGTCTCGATGCCGGTGGGCAGCGGCGCCACCTCGGCGAAGGCGCCGCCCGCGGCCCAGTTGTCGATGCCCGCGGTGGGGATGGCGGACTGCAGGCTCCCCGTCGCGTCCCACATGTGGTTGGCGCGCCCGCACATGACGTTGCCGTTGTCGCCCCAGCCCTTGCCGACCTCGCCGTTGAGCCGGGACAGGGCGCCGGTCGCCTTCAGCTTCACCAGGAGCTTGCTGGTGCCGACGCTGCCCGCGGCGAAGAACACCTTGTCGGCCGTCATCTCCTTGGTGGCGACGGTGTCACCGGTGGTGTTGAGCTGCTCCATGGTGACGGTGTAGCCGCCCCCGGCGGCCGGGGTGACGGAGGTGACCCGGTGCAGCGGGGTGATGGTGACCCGTCCGGTCGCCTTCGCGCGGGCGAGGTAGGTCTGCTGGAGGGACTTCTTGCCGTGGTTGTTGCCGTAGAGGATCTCTCCAGCGAGCGCCGACCTGGTGGCGGTGCCCGCCTGTTCCCGCTTCATGTAGTCCCAGTCGTACACGTCGGGGACGAAGACGAAGGGGAAGCCGGAGCGCTGGGCGTGCTTGCGGCCGACCCGGGCGTACTTGTAGCACTCGGCGGTCTCGAACCAGTCGGGGTCGATGGTGGCGACGCCGAGGCCCGCGTTGGCGCGCGGGTAGTAGGTCCCGTACATCTCGTTGGCGTCGACCGTCGGGAGCACCGCGGCGAAGTTCTCCCGCCGGGGCGTCACGGCCATGCCGCCGTTGACCAGTGAACCGCCGCCGACGCCACGGCCCTGGTAGACGGTGATGCCGCCGAACTCCTCGGCGTCCAGGATGCCGGTGTGCCTGGGGACGTTCTTGTCGATGGGGAAGCCGAGGAAGTTGCTCAGCGGCTGCTTGGTCCTGGTGCGCAGCCAGTAGGAGCGCTCGTCCGGGCTCGTGGTGTTGGCGAAGATCTTGCCGTCTGAGCCGGGGGTGTCCCAGGCCTTGCCCATCTCGACCATGTGCACGTCGACGCCTGCCTCGGCGAGCCGCAGGGCGGTCACCGAGCCGCCGTAACCGGTGCCTATCACCAGGACGGGGACGCGGGCGGCGGCGTCGAGTGCGCGGGCCGGATACGCCTGCGCGGAGAGCGCGACGGCCCCCATAATGGAACCTGTTCCAGCAATGAATCTACGACGTGACAGGCCGTCAGATAAGGTTCTGTGCTCGGATGTATCGCTCATGTGACCTTCCTCACTTGTGGCTGAATCGGAACGAGTTCTACTGCCGTAGGCGTGGGAAGTCACGCCATACCAAAAGGTAACTTCTGTCCGGTCCCGCGCCTCGCATGGTGGCCGGTCACATCAGCGGCACGGCAACCATGGTGCTCCGCCATATACGCCACTGATCTGCGGTTTCCTACCTTGTGCCGGTACGGAAGCGTCCCCGCGGAACTCCTGGAAGTGGTGCACATGGCCTCCCAAGCAACCGCTCCGCCGGCCCGCGCCGGCATCGGCCGCATCGTGGCGGCCAGCCTCGTCGGCACCACCATCGAGTGGTACGACTTCTTCCTCTACGGCTCGGCCGCCGCACTGGTCTTCAACACCCTCTTCTTCCCCTCCAGCGACCCCCTCGTCGGCACCCTGCTCTCCTTCCTCACCTACGCGGTCGGCTTCGCCGCCCGCCCCCTCGGCGGCGCCGTCTTCGGGCACTTCGGCGACCGCATGGGGCGCAAGAAGCTCCTGGTGATCAGCCTGCTGATGATGGGCGGCGCCACCTTCGCGATGGGCCTGCTCCCCACCCACGCGAGCATCGGCGTCGGCGCCCCCGTCCTGCTCACCGTCCTCCGCCTGGTGCAGGGCTTCGCCCTCGGCGGCGAGTGGGGCGGCGCGGTGCTCCTGGTCTCCGAGCACGGCGGCGACGCTCGGCGCGGCTTCTGGGCCTCCTGGCCGCAGGCCGGCGCGCCCGGCGGCAACCTCCTCGCCACCGGCGTGCTCGCGCTGCTCGCCGCCGTCCAGTCCGAGGAGGCCTTCCTCGCCTGGGGCTGGCGTGTGCCCTTCCTGCTCTCCGGGGTCCTGGTGATGATCGGCCTGTGGATCCGCATCTCCGTCACCGAGTCGCCGGTCTTCCTCAAGGCACAGCGCGAGGCGGAGGCCGCCGCCGCGGCGGGAGCCGAGCAGAAGCCGCCGGTGGTCGAGGTGTTCCGCAGGAGCTGGCGCGAGGTCCTCACCGCCATCGGCACCCGGTTCGGCGAGAACATCTCGTACTACATCCTCACGGCCTTCGTCCTCGTCTACGTCACCGTCCACCTCGACCTGCCCAAGAGCGACGCGCTCAACGCCGTGCTCATCGGGTCCGCGCTGCACTTCGTCACCATCCCGCTGTGGGGCGCGCTCTCGGACCGCGTCGGCCGCCGCCCGGTCACCCTGATCGGGGCCGTCGGGATGGCGGGGTGGGCCTTCGCCTTCTTCGCGCTGCTCGACACCAAGTCATTCCCCGTCATCGCCCTCGCGGTCACCGTCGGGCTGCTCTTCCACGGCGCGATGTACGGGCCCCAGGCCGCGTTCATCTCCGAGCTGTTCGACACCAAGGTGCGCTACTCCGGCGCCTCGCTGGGCTCCCAGCTCGCCTCCATCGTCGCCGGCGCGCTCGCCCCGATCATCGCCGTGGAACTCCTCAAGGACTACGGGTCCGCGCTGCCGGTGGCGCTCTACATGTCGTTCGCGGCCCTGGTCACCGCCGTGACCGTGCGGTTCGCCAGGGAGACGAAGGGGCGTGACCTCTCCGCCGACGAGACCGGCGGCCCCGCCCCGGTGCCCGCGCCCCGGCGCGAGGGCTCCTTGCCGCTCGGCGGCTGACC
>NZ_JASKYR010000017.1:0-25468 GCF_041028215.1 Streptomyces flavofungini | reverse complement strand
CAGCCCCTGGCGACCCCGCCGCCCCCGTTGCRGAGCCGTACGGGCAAGGCGCTCAAGTGGGCCGTCTCCGCGCTGCTCATCGCCGCGCTCGGCCTCGGCAGCTGGCAGCTCGCGGACGCCCTCATGGACCGTGAGAACTCCGGGGACTCCGACGGCACGTCGCAGACCACCGACGGCGGCGACAAGCACCAGCCCCGCCCCCCGAAGCCGATCGGTATCCAGGACGCACAGGAGTACGTGCTCGAGGGCAGCCCTCAGGCCCCGGAGAGCGTGAAGAACACCTATGACAAGGACAGCTCCTCACTGTGGCGCACCAAGTCGTTCAACGACGGCCCTGAGATCGCCCCGTACAAGCCCGGTGTCGGTATCGTCTACGACCTCGGCTCGGCACAGGACGTCTCGGCCGCGTCGATAGCTCTCAAATACGGCGGTTCCCACACCACGGTCTCGCTTTATGCCACGGACTCCTTGACGCCCTCGGCGCCGATCGATTCGATGAAGAAGATCGGTGGCGTCACCACGTCGGACACCACCGCGAAGATCTCGGCGAAGAAGCCGGTGAAGTCGCGGTACGTGCTCCTCTGGCTGACCGCTCTGCCGAACTCCGGACCCGACGGTTACTACCGGGCCGGTTACAAGCAGGCCATTACGGACGTGCAGTTCAAGGGCTGAGAGATCGGCTCGGCGAGGCTCACTGGGGGGGAGGGGGTTCGACGGTGGACGACACCGCGCACGGCGACATGAGCGACAAGGACCTCCTCGCCCGCCATGTCGCCGGCGACGAGAACGCCTTCGGTGAGATCGTCCGGCGCCATCGCGACCGGCTGTGGGCCGTCGCCCTGCGCACCCTCGGCGACCGCGAGGAGGCGGCGGACGCGGTGCAGGACGCCCTCGTCTCCGCCTACCGGGCCGCGCACACCTTCCGGGGCCAGTCCGCGGTGACGACCTGGCTGCACCGCATCACCGTCAACGCCTGCCTCGACCGCGCGCGCAAGGCGGCCTCCCGCAAGACCTCTCCCATCGACGAGACCGACCGCCTCGACCAGCTCCTGGAACCCGAGGAGTCCGCGGCCGCGCCCGTGGAGCGCGGCGACCTCCACCGGGAGCTGATGGAGGCGCTGGGCACCCTCCCGCACGACCAGCGCGCCGCCCTCGTCCTGGTCGACATGCAGGGCTATCCGGTCGCCGAGGCGGCCCAGGTCCTCGACGTTCCCAGCGGCACCGTCAAGAGCCGCTGCGCCCGGGGCCGGGCCAGACTTCTGCCGCTCCTCAGCCACCTCCGTACGGAGACGCGTGCGCCGGGGGCCACGAGCGGCGAAGGCGGCGGAGACAAGAAGCCCGCCCAGGAAAGGAACCGGACGCAGGGGACATCCGTCCCACCGGCAGCAGGACCACGAGATGCAGGACCAAGCGATTCAGCTGCCGTGAAGGGCGGAGGTGGGCGAGCGTGACAGCCACGACCGACTCGGCCGGGCACCCGGAGGTCACGGAGATCTCCGATCTGACCGAGGGTGTCCTCCCTCCGTCGCGCACGAGCGCCGTGCGACGGCATCTGGACGGCTGTGAGCTCTGCGCCGACGTCTACGCCTCGCTGGAGGAGATTCGCGGCATGCTCGGCACCCTGCCGGGGCCGGCACCCATGCCCGCCGACATCGCGGGCCGTATCGATGCCGCCCTGGCCGCCGAGGCGCTGCTGAACGCCACGACGCCCGATGACCATGTCGCCAATGACCATGTGGCCGAAGGCCCGGTCACCGGAGCCCCGGACGCCGGAGCGGCCGAGCCCGCCGTGGCGCCCTCCGCCACCTCCGGCGCCGCGCGTGTTTCACGTGAAACATCGCCGGTGTCCAGCCCCGGCCCCTCGGCCGACCGGCCCGCCGGACGCCCGCGTGCCGCCACCGGCCCGGGACGCGGGAAGCAGCCCCGGCGCTCGCGCCGTCGCACCGCCGTGTTCGGCGCCGTCTTCACCGCTGCCGCCATCGGTCTCGGCTCCCTGCTGATCCAGGCCGTCGGCGACGACGGGAGCACGTCCACCAGCGCGGGACGGAGTGAATCCGCGGACACCTTCTCCGGGAAGGGGCTCAAGGGGCAGGTAGCCGACCTGCTCGCCAAGAACCCGCCCAAGGAGTCGCGCCGCGAGAACCGCGAAAGCCCCGAGAAGTCAGACGGTTCCAAGGAGTCCTTCAGCCCGCGCTCCAGCCCGCAGTCCCCGGACGACGCGCCGCTGCGCACGACCACGGCCCAGGTGCCGGAGTGCATCCAGCGCGGCATCGGCGACCGGACGCCCCTGGCCGCCGAAGAGGGGTCGTACGAAGGCAAGCGCGCGTATCTCGTCGTGGTGCCGCATGACTCCGACGCCACCCAGGTGTCCGCTTACATCGTCGACGCAGCGTGCGTGGGCAAGTCCTCCCCCTCTGCGGGCAAGGTTCTGCTGACGCACTCCTACCCACAGGGCTGACACGCTCGCACCGGCAGGGTCGACGAGCCGGTACCCGCAGGGCTGAAGGGCGAGCTCTTCTCGCACCCTCTCCTCGCGGGTCCTCACGTCCGTTGCCAGGACTCTTGTGGCCGACCCCACTCCCCGGTGCCGACATGCTTCCGTACACGCGGACACGACCGGGAATGCATGCCCCGTAGGATCCGTTGGGTGGGGTGAGAGTCCTGAGACAGGCCCCCATCAGCAGTACGCAGCAGTCCCCAGAGACGAGGAATCAAGCCGTGACCGACGTCCGTAACGTGATCATCATCGGCTCCGGGCCCGCCGGCTACACGGCGGCGCTCTACACCGCGCGCGCGTCGCTGAAGCCGCTGGTCTTCGAGGGCGCCGTCACCGCCGGCGGTGCGCTGATGAACACCACCGAGGTGGAGAACTTCCCCGGCTTCCAGGACGGGGTGATGGGCCCTGAGCTCATGGACAACATGCGCGCCCAGGCGGAGCGCTTCGGCGCCGAGCTCGTGCCCGACGATGTCGTCGACGTCGACCTCAGCGGCGAGATCAAGACCGTGACGGACACCGCCGGCACCGTGCACCGCGCCAAGGCCGTCATCGTCACGACCGGCTCCCAGCACCGCAAGCTCGGCCTGCCCAATGAGGACGCCCTCTCCGGACGCGGCGTCTCCTGGTGCGCCACCTGTGACGGCTTCTTCTTCAAGGACCAGGACATCGCCGTGATCGGTGGCGGTGACACCGCGATGGAGGAGGCCACCTTCCTCTCGCGCTTCGCCAAGTCCGTGACGATCGTCCACCGTCGCGACAGCCTGCGTGCCTCGAAGGCGATGCAGGAGCGGGCCTTCGCCGACCCCAAGATCAAGTTTGTCTGGGACAGCGAGGTCGCCGAGATCAAGGGGGAGCAGAAGCTCTCCGGTCTGACGCTCCGCAACCTCAAGACCGGCGAGACGTCCGAGCTGCCCGTCACCGGCCTGTTCATCGCGATCGGCCACGACCCGCGCACGGAGCTCTTCAAGGGTCAGCTCGACCTGGACGACGAGGGCTACCTCCGCGTCGCGGCCCCCTCGACCCGGACCAACCTGACCGGTGTCTTCGGTGCCGGTGACGTCGTCGACCACACCTACCGACAGGCGATCACGGCCGCCGGCACCGGCTGCTCCGCCGCCCTCGACGCCGAGCGCTACCTCGCTGCCCTCGCCGACAGCGAAGCCGCCACGGCTGCCACCGTCTGACCCCCGCTTCCCCACCGCAACAAGTTAAGGAGACTGCCGTGGCCGGCACCCTCAAGAACGTGACCGACGCCTCCTTCGAGGAGGACGTCCTCAAGAACGACAAGCCCGTGCTGGTGGACTTCTGGGCCGCCTGGTGCGGCCCGTGCCGTCAGATCGCCCCGTCCCTTGAGGCGATCGCGGCCGAGCACGGCGAGAAGATCGAGATCGTCAAGCTCAACATCGACGAGAACCCCGAGACTGCCGCCAAGTACGGCGTCATGTCCATCCCGACCCTGAACGTCTACCAGGGTGGCGAGGTCGCCAAGACCATCGTCGGCGCCAAGCCGAAGGCGGCGATCGTCCGCGACCTTGAGGACTTCATCGCCGAGTAATCGGTGGCGATGTTTCACGTGAAACACGAATGGACCAGTCCCTCGGGGCTGGTCCATTCGACGTTCCAGGGGGCACAGCGTTCAGAGCGGTCGGAGCGCGGGCTCCTTCTGGACAGCGCCCAGCAGTCGGTCCAGCGCCAGCTCGACGTCCTCTTTCCATGAGAGCGTCGTCCGCAGCTCCAGCCGCAGCCGGGGATAGCTGGGGTGCGGGCGGACCGTCTTGAAGCCGACCGCCAGCAGATGCTCCGCGGGGAGCACACACGCGGGCTTCTCCCACCGTGCGTCCCCGAAAGCCTCGATGGCCTTGAAGCCCCGGCGCAGCAGATCCTTCGCCACCGTCTGGACGATCACCCGGCCCAGTCCCTGACCCTGATAGCCGGGCATGATCCATGCCGTCATCAACTGCACGGCATCCGGAGAGACCGGACTCGTCGGGAACGCCGTCGAACGCGGGACATACGCCGGGGGCGCGTAGAGCACGAACCCCACCGGCATATCGTCGACGTAAACGACGCGACCGCAGGACCCCCACTCCAGCAGGACGGCGGAGATCCACGCCTCCTTCTCCAGCTCCGCGGTGCCGCCTTTTACCGCGGCTTGGCCGCTGACCGGGTCGAGCTCCCAGAAGACGCAGGTGCGGCAGCGCTTGGGAAGATCCGGGAGGTTGTCCAGCGTGAGCGGTACGAGCCGACGCCCCATGAAGGCGAATCCTCACTTTCCTCGCCCGCTGCACCACGGGCGGCTGTCAGAGCGCTGCGTTCCCTGAGCAGGCTGCCGACGAAGCCGCCGACCGCTCCCAGGCCCAGGCCCGCAGTCATCAGGCCGGTGCGGCTCACCGATCGCATGGCCCCCGCCTCCCCACTGAGGTGCCGTCAGGTGGATGCGCCCTACCTGCACGCATCGTATCCACGATGCGATTGCATCTATACCGTAAGAAAGCAAAGAGCGGGCAGTGTCCGGTACGTACCGGACACTGCCCGCTCTCGCGGTGTTGGAGCTGCTGGCTCAGTCCTTGTCGTCCTCGGACGGCTCGTCCTGCTCCTCCGACGACCCGTTCTGGAGGACGGGGCCCTCGCCCGGCGCCAGGGTGCCCAGGATGCGCTCCAGGTCCTCCAGCGAGGCGAAGTCGACGACGATCTTGCCCTTCTTCTGGCCCAGGTCCACGCGCACCCGGGTCTCGAAGCGGTCGGAGAGCCGGGTGGCCAGCTCGCTGAGGGCCGGCGAGACCCGGGCACCGGCACGCGGGCCCTTCGCCTTCGGGGCGCTCTGCGGTCGTGAGCCCATCAGAGTCACGATCTCCTCGACGGCACGGACCGAGAGCCCTTCGGCCACGATCCGGTGGGCGAGCCGATCCTGCTCCTCCGAGTCGTCCACCGAGAGCAGCGCCCTGGCATGGCCTGCGGAGAGGACGCCCGCCGCGACCCTGCGCTGCACGGCCGGAGAGAGCTTCAGCAGCCGCAGGGTGTTGGAGACCTGCGGGCGGGACCGGCCGATGCGGTCCGCGAGCTGATCGTGCGTGCAGTTGAAGTCCTTGAGGAGCTGGTCGTAGGCCGCGGCCTCTTCCAGCGGGTTGAGCTGCGCCCGGTGCAGGTTCTCAAGGAGAGCGTCCAAGAGGAGCTTCTCGTCATCCGTGGCCCGCACGATCGCCGGGATACGTTCCAGGCCCGCCTCACGGCAGGCCCGCCAGCGCCGCTCGCCCATGATGAGCTCATAGCGCGTGGGGCCGAGCTGACGCACGACGACCGGCTGGAGAAGCCCGACCTCCTTGATGGAGGTGACGAGTTCCGCGAGCGCGTCCTCGTCGAAGACCTCACGCGGCTGCCGGGGGTTGGGCGAGATGAAGTCGAGCGGCAGCTCGGCGAAGTACGCACCGGCGACCGGCTTGCCCTCCGGCACCGTCTCCGGGGCCTGCTGATGCTGCTCCTCTGTTTCACGTGAAACAGGGGGATGCGAGAGTGCGGTCACCTTCGCCGCCGCCACACCGCGCTCGGCGGTAAGGACGGGGACCGCCGAGGGCGACGACGCTCCCGGTGTGCTCTGCGGGACCTGCTTCTCCGTCGGGGCTGCGGGGATCAGGGCGCCAAGACCCCGACCCAGTCCTCTCCGTCGCTCGCTCACTGCATCCCCTCCGTCATGCTGTGCTGGTCGTTCTGGGCGCCCATCGGGTGGGCGTGCTGGACGTCGTAGCGCACCCCGACCCCGCGCAGCGCGATCTCGCGTGCCGCTTCGAAGTAGGAGAGGGCGCCGCTCGATCCCGGATCGTAGGTGAGGACCGTCTGGCCGTAGCTCGGCGCCTCGGAGATACGGACCGAGCGCGGAATGCTCGTCCGCAGGACCTCTTCCCCGAAGTGACTGCGGACCTCGTCGGCCACCTGTGAGGCGAGCCGGGTTCTGCCGTCGTACATGGTCAGCAGGATCGTCGACACATGCAGGTTCGGGTTGAGGTGGCCCCGGACCAGATCAACGTTGCGCAGGAGCTGTCCGAGCCCCTCCAGCGCGTAGTACTCGCACTGGATGGGGATGAGGACTTCCGCGCCCGCCACCAAGGCGTTGACCGTCAGAAGGCCCAGAGACGGCGGGCAGTCGATGAGGATGTAGTCCAGCGGCTGCTCGTATGCCTGGATCGCCCGCTGGAGGCGGCTCTCCCGTGCCACCAGCGACACCAGCTCGATCTCCGCACCGGCGAGATCGATGGTGGCCGGGGCACAGAAGAGACCCTCCACGTCCGTTACCGGCTGGACGACATCGGAGAGCGGCTTGCTCTCGACCAGGACGTCATAGATGGAAGGCACCTCGGCGTGGTGATCGATGCCGAGAGCCGTGGAGGCGTTGCCCTGCGGGTCGAGGTCCACCACCAGAACGCGTGCGCCGTGCAGAGCGAGAGAGGCGGCGAGATTCACGGTCGTCGTCGTCTTGCCCACCCCGCCCTTCTGGTTGGCGACCACCATGACGCGGGTCTGCTCCGGACGCGGCAGGCCTTCGCCCGCCCGGCCGAGCGCTTCTACCGCCAGCTGGGCAGCACGTCCGATGGGTGTGTCGTCCATCGGGGTCGGTGTTTCACGTGAAACATCCTCCCCCGCCGATTCGGTACGGGGGCCGGGGACCGGATCGGTCATCGGTCCCGCGATGTTGGCGTCGGACCGCAAGGATTCACTCTCCTCGACATCAGGCTCGCAATGAACAGAGCCTCCCATGCCTTGGGGGTCATGAACCAGCGAGGCCCGGTCTTCTGTGGACGAATCCACCTCTGTGGAAAACTCCGTCCCCTTATCGAGGGAACCGAGTGGCCGACGGTCGCGAGGTTCCGCAGCGCGGCCGCGATTGATGATGCCATGCAGCAGTGAGCGACGTTTCACGTGAAACACGATGCACGGCAGCCGGGGTGCCGCTGGTGCGACACCCCGGTATGCGTACGGATGGCAGCTTGTGTGGCGTACGGCCCGTCGCCAGGACGGATGAGTACCGGTGAGCCTCGCGGAGCGGTCACCGCCCGATATGCACCGGTGACCCTCGCGGAGCCGCTGTCGGTCAGCGGCGGCGGCGTGCCCGGCCCGCCCTGGCCGCCTTGGCGCGCTTCGCGGCGAAGCGCACACCGCCCGGGCTCTCCCCGACCTCGACGCGCACGACGGTCGACTGCGGGTCCACCACGCCCTCGCCCACATGGAGGACCGAGGTGTCCACGGCCCCGAGCTTGCTCAGGGCGGACCCTGCCGCCTTGACCTCTTCCTCAGCGGTGTCGCCCTTGAGGAGCAGCATCTCTCCGTACGGGCGGAGCAGAGGCACACCCCAGGCCGCGAGGCGGTCCAGGGGAGCGACGGCCCGGGCCGTGACGACATGGACCGGCGGCAGCTTGCCGAGGACTTCCTCGGCGCGGCCCCGCACGACCGTCACATGATCCAGACCGAGCAGCTCGACGACCTCGGTGAGGAAGTTCGTGCGCCGCAGCAAGGGCTCAAGAAGCGTGATCTTCAGGTCGGGGCGGACGAGCGCGAGCGGGATACCGGGCAGCCCGGCGCCGGAGCCGACGTCGCACACGGTGACGTTCTCGGGCACGACCTCGGACAGCACCGCGCAGTTGAGCAGGTGGCGCTCCCAGAGCCGGGGCACCTCACGCGGGCCGATCAGGCCGCGCTGCACCCCCGCCTCGGCGAGCAGCTCCGCATACCGGACCGCGTCCGGGAAGCGATCGCCGAATACAGTCCGGGCCTCTTCAGGCGCCGGGGGGAGCTCCGCTGCCTCCGTCACGGGGACCGTCCTTCCGTACCGCACTGGGGTGGCTGACTAACAGGCTGACAAAGACCGGCCCCGCCTGCGAACAGACGGGGCCGGAGGGTATGCGGTGCCGCTCAGGCGGGGAGCACGACGACGAAGCGCTGCGGCTCCTCGCCCTCGGACTCGCTGCGCAGGCCAGCGGCCTTGACCGCGTCGTGCACGACCTTGCGCTCGAACGGCGTCATGGGCTTGAGCTTGACCGACTCACCGGTGCTCTTCACGTCGGCCGCGGCCTTGGCGCCGAGCTCCGAGAGCTCCTCGCGCTTCTTGGCGCGGTAGCCCGCGATGTCCAGCATGAGGCGGCTGCGGTCGCCGGTCTCGCGGTGCACGGCGAGACGGGTGAGCTCCTGGAGCGCCTCCAGGACCTCGCCGTCCCGGCCGACCAGCTTCTGAAGGTCGCGGCTCGCGGTGTCGCTGATGATCGAGACAGCGGCCCGGTCGGCCTCGACGTCCATGTCGATGTCGCCGTCCAGGTCGGCGATGTCGAGCAGGCCCTCGAGGTAGTCCGCCGCGATCTCCCCCTCCTGCTCAAGGCGGGTGAGGGTGTCGCCGGCCTCGGCTTCGGTGGAGGTGGTGGTGCCTTCCGTCACGGGAGGGGCTCCTTCTACTTCTTGGAGGACGGGTGCTTGGGCCGCTGCTGGCCCTTGCGCTGCTGTCCCGACTTGGCTTTGCTGCGGGTACCGGAGCCGGGCTTGTTGCCCGTCGTGCTGCTGCCCGCGGGCGTGGTCTTGGGGGCAGCGTCCTCGGGCTCGTCCGGAGCCTTCTCCAGCGACGTCTTGGCACCCGCCTCACCGTCCGCCCTGGTGGCGCCCTGCGCCGTGGCGGCACCCTGCGCCGTGGCCGACTGGCGCTTGGCCTTGCTCTGCCGCTTGGGCTGCTGGCGCCTGGGGCCGCCCGCGGGGGTGCCGTCCTCGGCGTCCGCGACGACCGTGGTCTCGCTTTCCACCACGGTGCCGTCGGCCTGGGCCGCGAGGCCCGCCTTGGTCAGACCGTTGATGAACTTGCGCTCGAACTCGTTGCGGTCCCGGCCCTTGGCGACGATCGCCTTGATGACGTTGGTGTTGCCGCGCCCGCGCACCTTCTTGTTGCGCTCGATCTGCTTCTGGAGGCGCTCGAGGAACGCGGCCTGGGCCTTGGAGCCGGGGGTGGGGTTCCTGCGGATCACGAACATCTGCTGGCCCATGGTCCACACGTTGGTGGTCAGCCAGTAGACGAGGACACCGACGGGGAAGTTGATGCCGAAGACGGCGAACATGATCGGGAAGACGTACATCAGCATCTTCTGCTGCTGCATGAACGGCGTCTTGACCGTGGTGTCCACGTTCTTCGTCATCAGCTGGCGCTGGGTGAAGAACTGCGAGGCCGACATCAGGATGATCATGACCGCGGTGACGACCCGGACGTCCGTCAGGGTGGCGCCGAGAGAGGCGACCTTGTCGGCGTTGTCGGTGAACTTCGCGGCGAGCGGGGCACCGACGATGTGCGCCTTACGCGCGCTCTCCAGGAGCTGGTCGTCGATGACACCGATCGTCTTGCCCGTCGCGATGCCGTTGAGCACGTGGTACAGGGCGAAGAAGAACGGCGACTGCGCCAGGATGGGAAGGCACGAGGAGAGCGGGTTGGTGCCCGACTCCTTGTACAGCTTCATCATCTCTTCGGACTGGCGCTGCTTGTCGCTCTTGTAGCGCTCCTGGATCTTCTTCATCTCGGGCTGGAGCGTCTGCATCGCCCGGGTGGCCTTGATCTGCTTCACGAAGAGCGGGATCAGGCAGATGCGGATCAGGATCACCAGGGACACGATGGACAGGCCCCAGGCCCAGCCCGTGTCGGGACCGAAGATCTTCCCGTACACCGAGTGGAACTGAACGATGACCCACGAAACTGGTGTCGTGATAAAGCTGAAGAGACTGGCAATCGTGTCCACTAATCAGGCTCCTTGAGCATGGGACGGGGTCTCGGTCTCGGCGGCCGTGTTCGGGGGAAGAGCCCCGGTCGGCGCGCCTGCGGCGGAGGTCCCGCCCTTGCGCCCGCGCCAGGAGGCGCGCAGCATCTCGTGCCACCGCGGACGCTTGCGCGGCGGCACATGGTCGACACCACCGAGCGACCACGGATTGCATCGCAGGATGCGCCAGGCGGTGAGCGCCGATCCCTTGATCGCACCGTGCCGGTCGATGGCCTGGTAGCCGTAGCGGGAGCACGACGGGTAGTACTTGCACACCGGGCCCAGAAGCGGACTGATCGTCCACTGGTAGAGCTTGATCAGGGCCAGCAGCGGGTACTTCATCGCGCGCCCCCTCCCAGCAGCCGCCGCAAGGCGGTGTCCAGGTCTCGGGCCAGCTCGGCATGGTCGGCGTCGCCCGCTCCGGGCAGCGCTCGTACGACTACCAGGCTACCGGGGGGCACGGAGGCCAGCCGGTCGCGCATGAGATGGCGAAGCCTGCGCTTCACCGTGTTCCGTACGACAGCGTTGCCCACGGCCTTGCTGACGACGAAACCCGCACGCGTCGGGGGAAGGGTCTCCCCAGGCACGTGCGGGTCCGTTGCGCCGCTACGTAGGTGGACGACGAGAAGCGGGCGTCCGGCCCGGCGTCCTCGGCGTACCGCGGTCGCGAAGTCTTCGCGCCGCCTTAGCCGATGCTCGGTAGGCAGCACGACGTCATGACCTGACTGAGATCAGGCGGAAAGGCTGGCGCGACCCTTGCCACGACGGTTCGCGAGAATCGCGCGGCCGGCACGGGTGCGCATCCGCAGGCGGAAGCCGTGGGTCTTGGCGCGACGACGGTTGTTCGGCTGGAAGGTGCGCTTGCTCACTCGGGGGCTCCAGAAATGATTCGGTGGTGGCGGGACATCGCCTGGCTGTCACCGTGCGCCCACGAGAAGCTCGCGAATACGCACCGAGTGCACCGCTTCACAATCACAGATCGTGATCTTTGCCCATCGGAGGCAGGCGGCAGCAGCCATCGACAACTCGACCTGGTCACGGTACGCGGGGCTACGCCATCCGGTCAAACCAGCCCCCAGAGGGAGACACTGTGCACAGCCTGTGGACAACAACTTGAACCGCAGCCGTCGCCCTGACTACCGTGGCTGAACTCCCATTCGTTCCCTTCCTTCACCCCATACCGATTTCGGTCCCCGGAACCACACCTTCGTGGGACCCCGTGAGAGAGCGTGCCCTGTGGCTGACGTACCTGCCGATCTTGCCGCAGTGTGGCCACGAGTTCTGGAACATCTGCTGGGTGAGGGCCGCGGGCAGGGAGTCGAGGCGAAGGACGAGAGGTGGCTGCGGAGCTGCCAGCCGCTGGCCCTGGTCGCCGACACCGCCCTCCTGGCCGTCCCGAACGAATTCGCCAAGGGCGTACTCGAAGGCAGGCTGGCCCCCGTGGTCAGCGAGTCCCTGAGCCGCGAGTGCGGCCGCCCGATCCGCATCGCGATCACCGTCGACGACTCGGTCGGCGAGCCCGCGGGCCCGCCCGCGCCCCCGATGCCGCAGCCCGGCCCGCACCAGCAGCCGCATCAGCACCAGATGCAGCAGCACCAGCAGCATTACGAGGAGCCCGAGCTGCCGTCCTCCGGCCAGGGACGCGACGCGTACGACGGCTACGGCCGCCGCTCCTCGGACGAGCACCAGAACGGCTCCCACTCCGACCAGCAGCTCCCGACCGCCCGCCCGGCCTACCCGGACTATCAGCGTCCGTCCCCCGGAGCCTGGCCGCAGCACCAGCAGGGCCAGCCGCAGAGCGACTACGGCTGGCAGCAGCCCCGCCTCGGCTTCCCCGACCGCGATCCGTACGCGAACCCGGTGCAGCAGCCGCAGCGCGACTACCGCAGCCAGCCCTCGCACGAGCGCTCCCCGTACGAGCAGCGCCCCGAGCCCCAGGACCGGCGCGAGCGCCACGACCTGTCCGAGCCGTCCGGCGACCACCGCGGCGGGCACGGAGGCGGCGGGCACGGCGGCCACGGTGTGCACCGCGGCGGCCCGGTCGGCCCGACCTCGTCGAGCGGCGCCCCCGGCCCGCTGGCCGCGCAGCCCGCGCCCGCGACGGGACCCGGCGAGCCCACCGCGCGGCTCAACCCCAAGTACCTCTTCGACACCTTCGTCATCGGGGCCTCGAACCGCTTCGCGCACGCGGCGGCGGTGGCCGTCGCCGAGGCGCCCGCGAAGGCGTACAACCCCCTCTTCATCTACGGCGAGTCCGGGCTCGGCAAGACGCACCTGCTGCACGCCATCGGGCACTACGCCCGCAGCCTCTACCCCGGCACGCGCGTGCGCTACGTGAGCTCGGAGGAGTTCACCAACGAGTTCATCAACTCCATCCGCGACGGCAAGGGCGACAGCTTCCGCAAGCGCTACCGCGAGATGGACATCCTGCTGGTCGACGACATCCAGTTCCTCGCGGACAAGGAGTCGACGCAGGAGGAGTTCTTCCACACCTTCAATACGCTCCACAACGCGAACAAGCAGATCGTGCTCTCCAGTGACCGGCCGCCCAAGCAGCTCGTCACCCTGGAGGACCGGCTGCGCAACCGCTTCGAGTGGGGTCTGATCACCGACGTCCAGCCGCCCGAGCTGGAGACGCGTATCGCGATCCTCCGCAAGAAGGCGGTGCAGGAGCAGCTCAACGCGCCCCCGGAGGTCCTTGAGTTCATCGCGTCGCGGATCTCGCGGAACATCCGTGAGCTGGAGGGCGCGCTGATCCGCGTCACGGCGTTCGCCTCGCTCAACCGGCAGCCGGTGGACCTCGGGCTCACCGAGATCGTCCTCAAGGATCTGATCCCCGGCGGTGAGGACGCGGCTCCGGAGATCACGGCGACGGCCATCATGGCGGCGACGGCCGACTACTTCGGGCTGACGGTGGACGACCTGTGCGGCTCCTCGCGCAGCCGCGTCCTGGTGACGGCGCGGCAGATCGCCATGTACCTCTGCCGGGAGCTGACCGATCTGTCCCTGCCGAAGATCGGCGCGCAGTTCGGCGGCCGTGACCACACGACCGTGATGCACGCGGACCGCAAGATCCGCGCGCTGATGGCCGAGCGGCGCTCCATCTACAACCAGGTCACCGAGCTCACCAACCGCATCAAGAACGGCTGACGCGCGCGGAGACACGCCCGCGCGAGAGCGCCCCGGGATGACTCCCGGGGCGCTCTTTTTGTGCCCCACGCGCGCGTGGAGAAGCTTTCAGGCGTCCCGGAGGACGCTTCCAGGCAGGCGCGAAGACGCCTCCAGACGCCCTCAGAGCCCGTTCTCGTCCCCGGCCGAGCCCTTCCCGACCGCACACCGGCCTCGTACGGCGAGCCTTCGCTGTTCGATTTCCCCAGCTCATACGGGGGTTCTCCACAGATGTGCCAACTTTTTCGCTTCCACACCCTGGGGACCGCGAAGTTGTCCAGACACTGTCCACAGGCAGCGCCACTGAGAGATCATCAGACCAGGTCAGGTGGTTGGGGATTCGTGGACGAAAGATCTCCACAGGCTGTGGATGAAATTTTCGTCCACAGGGTGTGCACGATGTTGTCCACCGGCGGCCCACAGGATCGGAGCCGTTGTCCCCAGCTTTATCCAGCTTCTCCACACGGCTGTCCACTGTTCGGCAACGCGACGCGCCTCCTCACCGGGTCGAGTGAAAGGCGTCACACCAAGGTGCCTGGTTGCCCTGTGGGGAAGCTGGGTAAAGCTGGGGACGACGCTGGGGAGAAGTGGGCCCTGCCTGTGCACCGGTTGTGCAGAACTTTCGCCCGTCCACAGAAACCCCCGGTTGTCCACGGGCTCCGCCCACAGGCACGGTGGATAAAAAACCGGGTCTGACCTGCGCTTTCGCGGTTATCCACGGTTTCCACAGCCCCTACTACTACTCCCAACTAGAGAGACCGGGGAAATCGTTTGGAAGGGGGGCCTGTGCACAACTCGCGCTTCGTGCCCCCGACGCCGCTCGGCACGACTTGACCCCGACAGGCGCCGACTGTCAGTGCGGTGCGTCAGACTGTTCCCCGGTGTCCTTCCCACGGCATGGCTGAGAGACACCGAGTCAGACGACGAGGGCCACAGGTCCAGCGGGCGAGAGCAGCCAGCAACAGCAGGAGGGCGGCTAACGGTGAAGATCCGGGTTGAACGCGACGTACTCGCGGAGGCGGTGGCCTGGGCGGCGCGCAGCCTCCCGGCCCGGCCGCCAGCGCCCGTCCTCGCGGGCCTGCTGCTGAAGGCCGAGGAAGGCGCACTGAGCCTGTCGAGCTTCGACTACGAGGTCTCGGCACGTGTCTCGGTGGACGCGGAGATCGACGAAGAGGGCACGGTCCTCGTCTCGGGCCGCCTGCTCGCGGACATCTGCCGCGCGCTCCCCAACCGCCCGGTGGAGATCTCCACAGACGGTGTACGGGCGACGGTGGTCTGCGGCTCCTCGCGCTTCACCCTCCACACCCTCCCCGTGGAGGAGTACCCCGCGCTCCCGCAGATGCCGACCGCCACGGGCACGGTCCCCGGTGAGGTCTTCGCCTCCGCCGCCGCGCAGGTGGCCATCGCCGCGGGCCGCGACGACACGCTGCCCGTGCTGACCGGCGTGCGCATCGAGATCGAGGGCGACACGGTCACCCTGGCCTCCACCGACCGCTACCGCTTCGCGGTCCGCGAGTTCCTGTGGAAGCCGGAGAACCCCGAGGCGTCCGCTGTGGCGCTCGTGCCCGCCAAGACGCTCCTGGACACCGCGAAGGCGCTCACGAGCGGCGACACGGTCACCCTGGCGCTCTCCGGCTCCGGTGCGGGCGAGGGCCTGATCGGCTTCGAGGGCGCGGGACGGCGCACGACGACGCGGCTGCTCGAGGGCGACCTGCCGAAGTACCGCACGCTCTTCCCCACCGAGTTCAACTCCGTGGCCGTGATCGAGACCGCCCCCTTCGTGGAGGCCGTCAAGCGCGTGGCCCTGGTCGCCGAGCGGAACACGCCGGTGCGCCTCAGCTTCGAGCAGGGCGTGCTCATCCTGGAGGCGGGTTCCAGCGACGACGCACAGGCTGTGGAAAGGGTCGACGCCCAGCTCGACGGCGACGACATCTCCATCGCGTTCAACCCGACGTTCCTGCTCGACGGCCTGAGCGCGATCGACTCGCCGGTCGCCCAGCTCTCCTTCACGACCTCCACCAAGCCCGCGCTGCTGAGCGGCAGGCCGGCCGTGGACGCCGAGGCGGACGACGCCTACAAGTACCTGATCATGCCCGTACGTCTGAGCGGCTGAGCCCACAGGTGTGAGCGTGCGTCCGGGCGTAGGCTCGGACGCGGGTACGAAAGTGCCTGTAACGCCACGTCGCTAGTGAAGGAACCTCTGATGGAGCTCGGTCTCGTCGGCCTCGGCAAGATGGGCGGCAACATGCGCGAGCGCATCCGCCGCGCAGGTCACACCGTCATCGGATACGACCGCAATCCGGATCTTGCGGATGTCCACAGCCTGCAGGAGCTTGTGGGCGCACTCAAGGGCCCGAGGGTGGTCTGGGTGATGGTCCCCGCCGGGGCCGCGACCCAGGCGACCATCGACGAGCTCGCCGAGCTCCTTGAGCCCGGTGACGTCGTCGTGGACGGCGGCAACAGCCGCTGGACGGACGACGAGAAGCACGCGCAGGAGCTGAAGGAGAAGGGCATCGGCTTCGTCGACTGCGGCGTCTCCGGCGGCGTCTGGGGCCTGAAGAACGGCTACGCGCTGATGTACGGCGGCGACGCCGAGGACATCGCGAAGGTGCAGCCGGTCTTCGACGCCCTCAAGCCCGAGGGCGACTTCGGCTCGGTGCACGCGGGCAAGGTCGGCGCGGGCCACTTCTCGAAGATGGTCCACAACGGCATCGAGTACGCCATGATGCAGGCCTACGCCGAGGGCTGGGAGCTCCTGGAGAAGGTCGACTCCGTCACGGACGTCCGCGAGGTGTTCCGCTCCTGGCAGGAGGGCACGGTCATCCGTTCCTGGCTCCTCGACCTCGCGGTCAACGCCCTGGACGACGACGAGCACCTGGAGAAGCTGCGCGGCTTCGCGCAGGACTCCGGAGAGGGCCGGTGGACGGTCGAGGCCGCCATCGACAACGCCGTGCCGCTGCCCGCGATCACGGCCTCGCTCTTCGCCAGGTTCGCCTCGCGCCAGGACGACTCCCCGCAGATGAAGATGATCGCCGCGCTGCGCAACCAGTTCGGCGGCCACGCGGTGGAGTCCAAGAGCGAGAACTGATCCACAGCCTGTGGGGAACTTCAGCGGTTTCCCACAGGCCGCCAAGCAAGTGAGGTAGGCCGGGGGAGGTCGGCGCACACCATGCACGTCACGCATCTCTCGCTGGCCGACTTCCGCTCGTACGCCCGGGTCGAGGTCCCTCTCGATCCGGGCGTCACCGCGTTCGTGGGCCCCAACGGCCAGGGCAAGACCAATCTCGTCGAGGCCGTCGGCTATCTCGCCACGCTCGGCAGCCACCGCGTCTCCTCGGACGCGCCGCTGGTGCGGATGGGCGCCGAGCGCGCCGTCGTACGGGCCGCGGTGCGGCAGGGCGAGCGCCAGCAGCTCATCGAGCTCGAACTCAACCCGGGCAAGGCCAACCGCGCCCGCATCAACAGGTCATCGCAGGTCAGACCCCGCGACGTCCTCGGAATCGTGCGCACGGTCCTGTTCGCGCCCGAGGACCTCGCGCTGATCAAGGGCGACCCCGGGGAGCGTCGGCGGTTCCTGGACGAGCTGATCACCGCGCGCTCCCCCCGCATGGCGGGCGTCCGCTCCGACTACGACCGGGTCCTCAAGCAGCGCAACACGCTCCTGAAGTCCGCCGCCCTGGCCCGGCGCCACGGCGGGCGCTCCATGGACCTCTCGACGCTCGACGTCTGGGACCAGCACCTCGCGCGCGCGGGCGCGGAGCTGCTCGCCCAGCGGCTCGACCTGATCTCGGCGCTCCAGCCGCTCGCCGACAAGGCCTATGAGCAGCTCGCGCCCGGCGGCGGCCCCGTAGCCCTGGAGTACAAGCCGTCCGCCCCCGGTGAGGGACACACGCGCGAGGAGCTGTACGAGCAGCTCATCGCCGCTCTCGAAGAGGTCCGCAAGCAGGAGATCGAGCGCGGCGTGACGCTGGTCGGCCCGCACCGCGACGACCTGCTGCTCAAGCTGGGCCGCCTCCCCGCCAAGGGGTACGCGAGCCACGGCGAGTCCTGGTCGTACGCCCTGGCCCTGCGCCTCGCCTCCTACGACCTGCTCAGGTCCGAGGGGAACGAACCGGTGCTCGTCCTGGACGACGTCTTCGCGGAGCTGGACTCCCGCCGCAGGGAGCGGCTCGCGGAGCTGGTGGCCCCCGGCGAGCAGGTCCTGGTCACCGCCGCGGTGGACGACGACGTCCCCGGCGTCCTCACCGGCACGCGCTTCACGGTGTCGGACGGCGCGGTGGAGCGCGTATGAGCACCGGGAACGGCGGCGGCGAGGGGACCGGCAAGGGCGAGTCCGCGGCGCCGAAGCCGCCCGAGCCCTCCGGCGTGGACCTCGCCCGGGTCGCCCTGCGGGCCGCGAAGGAACAGGCTCGCGCGCGTGGGGACGCCGCCCAGCAGAAGAAGCAGGCCCGCCGCGGCGGGCTGCGTTCCGGGGCGCGGGCCGACGGCCGCGACCCGCTGCCGCTCGGCTCCGCCATCAACCGTCTGATCACCGAGCGCGGCTGGGAGACCCCGGCGGCGGTCGGCGGCGTGATGGGCCGCTGGCCGCAGATCGTCGGCGACGACCTGGCCAAGCACTGTGTGCCGCAGAAATACGACGAGGACGAGCGCGTCCTGACCGTGCAGTGCGACTCGACGGCCTGGGCGACCCAGCTCCGCCTCATGGCGCCGCAGCTGGTCGCGCGCCTGAACGAGGACCTCGGCCACGGCACCGTGCGCCTCATCAAGGTCCTCGGCCCCCAGGGCCCCACGCAGCGCTTCGGCCCCTTGCGCGCACCGGGAAGCACGGGCCCCGGGGACACCTACGGGTGAGGCCGCCGGCTGCGGTAGCTGGGGGTTGACGCCTCGAAGCGCTGAGTGCCGCTGTGAGCCCTTTGGAGCCCCGTTCCGCATATGGGGAGTCGGCCGAGTCCCGTTCAGGACGGCACATGCGGACTCAGGTACCGGCAAACCCCCATCACTGTCAGCGCTACCGGTAGACTGGGAGCTAATCCCGCCCCACTTGTGGGACGCACCGAGCAACGCTGACTATCGCTGAACGACGCAGCCGCTCCGGCCACCGCCGGGAGCTTGGCTTGTGCTGTGCCAGAAAGGGCGCTTCGTGGCCGATTCCGGCAACCCCAACGAGAACATTCCGTCCACCGAGGCCGTGGCTGAGACCGCTGAGGCCGCAGCCACGGCGTACGACGCCAGCGCGATTACTGTCCTTGAGGGTCTGGACGCGGTCCGCAAGCGGCCTGGCATGTACATCGGCTCGACCGGTGAGCGTGGTCTGCACCACTTGGTGCAGGAGGTCGTGGACAACTCCGTCGACGAGGCCCTGGCCGGGCACGCGGACACGATCGACGTCACGATCCTCGCCGACGGCGGCGTGCGCGTGATCGACAACGGCCGAGGCATCCCGGTCGGCATGCACCCCGTGGAGAAGAAGCCGGCCGTCGAGGTCGTGCTCACCGTGCTGCACGCGGGCGGCAAGTTCGGCGGCGGCGGCTACGCGGTCTCCGGTGGTCTGCACGGCGTCGGCGTCTCGGTGGTCAACGCGCTCTCCACCAAGCTCTCCGTCGAGATCAAGACCGACGGCTACCGCTGGACGCAGGACTACAAGAGCGGCGCCCCGACGGCTCCGCTGGAGCGGCACGAAGCCACCGAGGAGACCGGTACCTCGGTCACCTTCTGGGCCGACGGCGACATCTTCGAGACCACGGTGTACTCCTTCGAGACGCTGGCGCGGCGTTTCCAGGAGATGGCGTTCCTCAACAAGGGTTTGACGATCAAACTCACTGATGAGCGCGAGTCGGCGAAGGCCACGGCGGGTGCGGACTCGACCGAGGCGACCGACGACGCGGCCTTCGAGGCGCGCACGGTGACGTACCACTACGAAGGCGGCATCGTCGACTTCGTGAAGTACCTCAACTCCCGCAAGGGCGAGGTCATCCACCCCACCGTCATCGACGTCGAGGCCGAGGACAAGGAGCGTCTCCTCTCGGCCGAGATCGCCATGCAGTGGAACTCGCAGTACACCGAGGGCGTGTACTCCTTCGCGAACACCATCCACACCCACGAGGGCGGTACGCACGAGGAGGGCTTCAGGGCCGCGCTGACGGGCCTGGTCAACCGCTACGCGCGCGAGAAGAAGCTGCTGCGCGAGAAGGACGACAACCTCACGGGCGAGGACATCCGCGAGGGTCTTACGGCGATCATCTCGGTGAAGCTGGGCGAACCCCAGTTCGAGGGCCAGACCAAGACCAAGCTGGGCAACACCGAGGCCAAGACCTTCGTCCAGAAGGTCGTCCACGAGCACCTCACGGACTGGTTCGACCGCAACCCCAACGAGGCCGCGGACATCATCCGCAAGGGCATCCAGGCCGCCACGGCCCGCGTCGCCGCCCGCAAGGCGCGCGACCTGACCCGCCGCAAGGGCCTCCTGGAGACCGCCTCGCTGCCGGGCAAGCTCTCCGACTGCCAGTCGAACGACCCGACGAAGTGCGAGATCTTCATCGTCGAGGGTGACTCCGCCGGTGGTTCGGCGAAGTCCGGCCGCAACCCGATGTACCAGGCGATCCTGCCCATCCGAGGCAAGATCCTGAACGTCGAGAAGGCACGCGTCGACAAGATCCTGCACAACCAGGAGGTCCAGGCGCTCATCTCCGCCTTCGGCACCGGTGTGCACGAGGACTTCGACATCGAGAAGCTCCGCTATCACAAGATCATCCTGATGGCGGACGCCGACGTCGACGGACAGCACATCAACACGCTGCTCCTGACGTTCCTGTTCCGCTTCATGCGACCGCTGGTCGAGGCCGGGCACATCTACCTCTCGCGCCCGCCGCTCTACAAGATCAAGTGGTCGCGGGACGACTTCCAGTACGCGTACTCCGACCGCGAGCGCGACGCCCTGGTGGAGCTCGGCCGCCAGGCGGGCAAGCGCATCAAGGACGACTCGGTCCAGCGCTTCAAGGGCCTCGGCGAGATGAACGCCGAGGAACTGCGCATCACGACGATGGACCAGGAACACCGCGTGCTCGGCCAGGTCACCCTGGACGACGCGGCACAGGCCGACGACCTCTTCTCGGTGCTGATGGGAGAGGACGTCGAGGCGAGGCGCTCGTTCATCCAGCGCAACGCCAAGGACGTCCGCTTCCTCGACATCTGAGTCGGCCCGTACGAGCCGCACCCCGAAAGGACTTTGACCAGCAATGGCCGACGAAAACACCCCTGTGATGCCCGAAGAGGAGCCCGCCGTCCCCGGCGTGGGCATGCGCGTCGAGCCCGTCGGGCTCGAGACGGAGATGCAGCGCTCCTATCTCGACTACGCGATGTCCGTCATCGTCTCGCGAGCACTGCCCGACGTACGGGACGGCCTGAAGCCCGTCCACCGCCGCGTCCTGTACGCGATGTACGACGGCGGCTACCGCCCCGAGAAGGGCTTCTACAAGTGCGCCCGCGTCGTCGGCGACGTCATGGGCACCTACCACCCGCACGGCGACTCCTCCATCTACGACGCCCTGGTGCGCCTCGCCCAGCCGTGGTCGATGCGGATGCCGCTGGTGGACTCCAACGGCAACTTCGGCTCCCCGGGCAACGACCCGGCCGCTGCCATGCGGTACACCGAGTGCAAGATGGCGCCGCTGGCCATGGAGATGGTCCGTGACATCGACGAGGAGACCGTCGACTTCACCGACAACTACGACGGCCGCAACCAGGAGCCGACGGTCCTGCCGGCCCGCTTCCCGAACCTGCTGATCAACGGCTCGGCGGGCATCGCGGTCGGCATGGCGACCAACATCCCGCCGCACAACCTCCGCGAGGTCGCGGCGGGCGCCCAGTGGGCCCTGGAGCACCCCGACGCCTCGCACGAGGAGCTGCTCGACGCCCTCATCGAGCGCATCAAGGGCCCCGACTTCCCGACCGGCGCCCTGGTCGTCGGCCGCAAGGGCATCGAGGAGGCCTACCGCACGGGCCGTGGCTCCATCACGATGCGCGCGGTCGTCGCGGTCGAGGAGATCCAGAACCGCCAGTGCCTGGTCGTCACCGAGCTGCCGTACCAGACCAACCCGGACAATCTCGCGCAGAAGATCGCCGACCTGGTCAAGGACGGCAAGGTCGGCGGCATCGCCGACGTCCGCGACGAGTCGTCCTCGCGCACCGGCCAGCGCCTCGTCATCGTCCTGAAGCGGGACGCGGTCGCCAAGGTCGTCCTGAACAACCTCTACAAGCACACCGACCTCCAGTCGAACTTCAGCGCCAACATGCTGGCCCTGGTCGACGGCGTGCCGCGCACCCTCTCGCTGGACGCGTTCATCCGGCACTGGGTCACGCACCAGGTCGAGGTCATCGTCCGGCGCACGAAGTACCGGCTGCGCAAGGCCGAGGAGCGCGCGCACATCCTGCGTGGCCTCCTCAAGGCCCTGGACGCCATCGACGAGGTCATCGCGCTCATCCGCGGCAGCCAGACCGTCGACATCGCGCGCGAGGGCCTGATGGGCCTGCTCTCCATCGACGAGATCCAGGCCAACGCCATCCTGGAGATGCAGCTCCGCCGCCTCGCCGCCCTGGAGCGCCAGAAGATCGTCGCCGAGCACGACGAGCTCCAGGCGAAGATCAACGAGTACAACGCGATCCTGGCCTCGCCCGAGAAGCAGCGCCAGATCATCAGCGAGGAGCTCGCGGCGATCGTCGACAAGTTCGGCGAGGACCGGCGCTCGGCGCTCGTGCCCTTCGACGGCGACATGTCCATCGAGGACCTGATCGCCGAAGAGGACATCGTCGTCACCATCACGCGCGGCGGCTACATCAAGCGGACCAAGACCGAGGACTACCGTTCGCAGAAGCGTGGTGGCAAGGGCGTCCGCGGCACGAAGCTGAAGCAGGACGACATCGTCGACCACTTCTTCGTGTCGACGACGCACCACTGGCTGCTGTTCTTCACCAACAAGGGCCGCGTCTACCGCGCCAAGGCCTACGAGCTCCCGGACGCCGGACGCGACGCCCGCGGCCAGCACGTGGCGAACCTCCTGGCCTTCCAGCCGGACGAGCAGATCGCCGAGATCCTGGCGATCCGCGACTATGAGGCGGTGCCCTACCTGGTGCTCGCCACCAAGGGCGGCCTCGTCAAGAAGACCCCGCTCAAGGACTACGACTCCCCCCGCTCGGGCGGCGTCATCGCGATCAACCTCCGTGAGAAGGAGGACGGTTCGGACGACGAGCTGATCGGCGCCGAGCTGGTCTCCTCCGAGGACGACATCCTTCTCATCAGCAAAAAGGCCCAGTCGATCCGGTTCACCGCAACGGACGACGCGCTCCGCCCGATGGGCCGCGCCACTTCGGGCGTCAAGGGAATGAGTTTCCGCGACGGCGACGAACTGCTCTCGATGAATGTCGTTCGTCCAGGTACGTTCGTCTTCACCGCCACCGACGGCGGGTACGCGAAGCGCACCAACGTCGATGAGTACCGCGTCCAGGGCCGCGGCGGCCTCGGTATCAAGGCCGCCAAGATCGTGGAGGACCGCGGCGAGCTCGTGGGCGCTCTGGTGGTCGAGGAAACGGACGAGATCCTCGCCATCACGCTGAGCGGCGGTGTGATTCGTACGCGAGTCAACGAGGTCAGGGAGACGGGCCGTGACACCATGGGCGTCCAACTGATCAACCTGGGCAAGCGCGATGCCGTGGTCGGTATCGCTCGTAACGCCGAGGCCGGGCGCGAGGCCGAGGAAGTCGACGGAGACATCGTCGTCGACGACTCGGACGGCGGCGAGCCGGTCGCCGGTACGGACGAGGGCACGGATTCCTCGGCCGAGTAGCGCGAGGAGTGAGTCATCGTGAGTGGAGCCACGGGTGCCGGGGCGAATCGGACCGGTACAGCCGGCACGGATGGTGCCCGTGGCTCCGCCACTGATGCACAAGACTCCCATGAGTCTCATGGATCCCAGGGGGGAACTGTGACGGACACCCGAGGGCCCGCCAAGGGCGCAGCAGCCGGCGGAGGGACGCTCCCCGGCGAGCGGCAGCCCCAGCAGTCGTCCCAGCCGTACCACCCGCCGCAGGCGTACCAGCAGGACGCTCAGTCCGGCGCGGTGCGCAGGCCGCGGACGGGGGCGCGCACGATGCCGCGCACCCGCAAGGCGCGGCTGCGGGTGGCCAAGGCCGACCCGTGGTCGGTGATGAAGGTCAGCTTCCTGCTCTCCATCGCCCTCGGCATCTGCACGATCGTCGCGGCCGCCGTCCTGTGGATGGTCATGGACGCGATGGGCGTCTTCTCGACGGTGGGCGGCACGATCTCCGAGGCGACGGGCTCGAACGAGTCCAACGGCTTCGACCTCCAGTCCTTCCTGTCGCTGCCGCGCGTCCTGATGTTCACCTCGATCATCGCGGTCATCGACGTCATCCTCGCGACGGCCCTGGCGACGCTCGGTGCCTTCATCTACAACCTCTCCGCGGGCTTCGTGGGCGGCGTCGAGCTGACGCTGGCCGAGGACGAGTAAGAGGGTCGGCTTCCCGGCTCTGAAAAGGCCGTGCGCGACGGCGACGACCGCCCGGCGCACGGCCTTTTCATCTGCCTTGTCGTCTGCCTTGTCGTCTGCCTTCGCGTCTGCCGTAGGACCGCCCGCTCCCCCCGCCCGGGTATCGATTTTGGGACTGGCCCGCAGGTGCGCTAATCTTCAGAGGTCAGCGCGCGGGACACACACCCCGCAGGCGCGGCGGGGCTATAGCTCAGTTGGTTAGAGCGCATCCCTGATAAGGATGAGGCCACAGGTTCAAATCCTGTTAGCCCCACAGCACGGGAACCCCCGGTCTTTCGAGACCGGGGGTTCTTGCGTTTCCGGGCTGTGCGGTCAGGGGTGGGCGGTCAGGGCTGTGCGGGCCGTGGTCGGGCCGTCCTGTGGCTCCCCTGTGACCGACGAAGGCCCCCAGCCGGGTGGCTGGGGGCCTTCGGGAGTCTGTGCGGGGTTCCCGGCCGCTGGTGGCAGGGGTTACGGCTCCGCGGCGAGCCTTGGCTCATGTGCGCTGGTCTCGGCCTCGGCTTCCGTGTCCGTGGCGGGCAGGTGCCGGCAGCTGGGGGAGGAACCGTGCGCCTCGGCGCGGATGCGCTGCTTCATCGTTGGGGGCAGTGACCGTTCGTACGCCGCCTTCCAGATGGCCGCCATCGCCGGAGTGGGCGCACACACCGTCGCGTTGCGCTCGTGCGTGGCGTCCTGTACCGGCGTCGCCGCCGTGGCCGTCGTGGTGAGTCCTAGCGCCGCGAAGAGCGCGAGGAAGGCGGTGACGATCGTGGTCCACAGCTTCATGGCCTTGTTTCCGGTCATGGCCCCTCAATTCGGGTTGGGCGATTTGCGTACTTTCCTCATGATGTGTATGTGGGGCCGATAACGGTGGACCGACGCTCGCGGCGCGGGGATGTTCAGATGAACACCACCCGTATGGCCCCAAAGAGCCCCAGAAGCCGCCAGGAGCGGCGAAAATCACATGGAGAAGGGCCCGCGCGGAGTCGCGAGGTCCACTTGGATCGCTGCGCGCGGTGCGGAAGTTGGGGGCGGATCCAGGTCACCGATCGATATCGATCGGTGTGTATAGTCGGGCGCCAGAAGTCCCCTACGTCAAGGAAAGACGAGGTCGCGCGGTGAAGAAGCTTCTCCTGGTCGCACTGGCCGCCATCGGCGGGCTCCTCGTGTACCGCCAGATCCAGGCGGATCGCGCCGAGCAGGATCTGTGGACGGAGGCGACTGACTCCGTGCCCACGGGTTCTTGAGTCAGCAACAACCGTTACTTCACGAGCCCCGGTCGCTTCTGCGGCCGGGGCTCCGTGCTGCTCGGGGGCCGTCTTGCGGGCGCGGGACTTCTGGGGTAGCCGAATTCACCGGCGCGAACTATTCGATTGCGCTTGCGAATAATGGGCCGGTGCGGTTGCGGTGGCGACGAACTCGTGGTGGTGTCCGTGCCGGTTCGGGCGGGCAGGACCCCCCCCCCGGCGAGGGCCGGTCGCAGGCCGCAGGGCGGC
>NZ_JASKYR010000169.1:0-11469 GCF_041028215.1 Streptomyces flavofungini | reverse complement strand
CGGACGGCCCCTCCCTCGACGCCCTCGCGGCGGCGGGCGTGGCCCGCGTGAGCTGCGGCTCGCTGCTGTTCCGCGCGGCGCTGGGCGCGGCCGTCGCGGCGGCGGTGGCGGTGGCCGGGGGCCGCCCGGTCACCGGTGACATCCCGTCGTACGCGGAGACGCAGGGGCTGGTCGACGGGTGACCGGCGAGCTGAGCGAGGCCGAGCGGCGGGTCTGGGAGGCGTTTCCGTATGGGCGGGCCGTGGACTTCGGGGAGAGTCGCGGGGAGCTGCCCCGGGCCGACGCGGAGTGGGGCCCCGACCGGACCGTGCGGGCGGAGGTGCTGCGGGCGCTGCTGCTGGGCGGGTCCGCCGTCGAGGGGCACACCCCGGTCCTCCGGGTGACCGGCGCACGCGTCAGCGGGACGCTCGACCTCCAGCACGCGGAGATCGCGGCGCCGATCCACCTGAAGGCCTGCCTCTTCGACGCCACACCCGAGCTGTACGGGGCACAGGTCCGGCAGCTCACCCTCAGCCGCTCCCTCCTGCCGGGCCTGCATGCCATCGCCCTGCGGGCGGACGGCTCACTCCGCATGCCGGACTCCCGGGTCCTGGGGCCCGTTCGGCTCGGCGGGGCGCGGATCACCGGAGGAGTGACTCTCTACGGGGCACACCTGGGGGAGCGGGGCGTGGCACCGGCCGAACCCGTGCTGGCGATGAACCACGTCAGCATCGCGGACGACCTCCGGGCCGACAGGGGGTTCACCGCCCACGGTGAGGTCCGCCTCGAAGGGGCGGCCATCGCGGGACGGATCACTCTCGACGACGCGGTTCTGAGCAACCCGGGTGGCACCGCCCTGCGGGCGGCGAACCTGGGCGTCGGCTCCGACCTGCGCGCCGCACGCCTCGCCGCACGCGGACGGGTCGATCTGCTCGGCGCCCGGATACCCGGCACGATCGACTTCGAGGGGGCGCGCCTCAGCAACCCCGGCGGGGTGGCGCTGCGTGCCAGCTCGCTCGTCGCCGGGGCGCTCTGGCTGCGCGACGCGCCTCGCGTCGAGGGCGCGGTCACGCTGCGCGGCGCCCAGCTCGACTTCCTGTACGTGGCCCCGGACACCTGGCCCGACGCCGTCCGTCTCGACGGCCTGACGTACGCCAGGATCGGCCCCGCCGAGCCCGTCGAGCGGCGGCTCGAACTCCTGGAGCGGGACACCGAGGGCTACGTGCCCTTCGCGTACGAGCAGCTCACGGCCGCGTACCGGCGCATGGGCGACGACGCGGCGGCCCGCACCGTCCAGCTCACCAGGCAGCGCCGTCAGCGCGCGTCGCTGCCCTGGTACGCCAGGGCCTGGGGCCACCTCCAGGACGTGACCGTCGGCTACGGCTTCCGGCCGACGCGCGCGGCGGTCTGGCTGCTTTCGCTGCTGCTCGTCGGGACGGTGACGTACGCGCTGCGGGAGCCGTCGCCGCTGAAGCCGGGGGAGGCGCCGGAGTTCAACGCCCTCTTCTACACCCTGGACCTGCTGCTGCCCATCGTCTCCTTCGGGCAGGAGCAGGCGTACGCCTCGCGCGGCGTCTACCAGTGGGTGGCCTACGCCCTGATCGTCCTGGGCTGGACCCTGGCGACGACGGTGGCGGCGGGCATCACGCGCTCGCTGAGCCGCCAGTAGCCTCTTGGACCCCGGTCACGAACGCCTGCCAGGCGGTGCCGCCGAAGATCAGGGCGGGGCCCTGAGGGTCCTTGCTGTCGCGTACGGGGACGACGCCGGGGACTCCGTCGGCGACCTCGACGCAGTTTCCGCCCTCGCCGTTGCTGTAGCTGCTCTTGCGCCAGCGTGCGGCGCCGGGGAAGTCATGGGCTATCTCGACACAGTCACCGCCCTGGCCGTTGCTGTAACTGCTGGCCCGCCAGGAGGCGTTGCTCAGGTCGTACTGATGCATCGTCTGTAGTCCTCAGCCGCCGACTCGATCAGGGCGAGGGACGCCTCCGGCGACAACGCGGCGGCCCTCAGCAGAGCGTACGTTCGCTGCGCGTGCCTCACCACGGCTGGTTCATCGATGAGGGTTCCCGAATACTCCGTTTCTGTATAAAGCGTCGGCGGTGACTCCTCGAAGTCCATGAGCTTCAGTTGCCCGCCCATGGAGGCGTGCGCCCCTCCGCTGTACGGGATCACCGCCACCAGCAACTGCCGCTGCCGCATCATCTCGGCGAGGTGGTCCAACTGCCCGGCCATAACGGTCGAGCCGCCCACGGGGATGTACAGCACGTTCTCGTGCAGGATGACCCAGTACTCGGGGCGCGTGGCGTCCCCGAGGATCGCCGCTCGCTCCAGGCGGGCGCCCACCTTTTCCTCCACGTACTCGTCCGTCACGAACGGGTTCGCCGCGAGGGTCACCGCGCGGGCGTACGCGGCGGTCTGCAACAGACCGGGAACCAGCGTCGGCGCGAACTCGCAGATGCGCGTGGCGAGCGTCTCCAGTTCGACGACCGCCGCGAAGTAATCCGCGTACCGCCTGTCGTCGATCAACTGGCGGCAGAGCCTCTCGAAAAAGCCTCCGGTTTGCAGGACCTCATCGATCCGCTGGGCCACATCCAACTGCGGCTTACGAATCGCCTGTTCGAATTGGCCGATGTAGCCACCGGAGACGAACACCTGCATCCCCAGCGCTGTCTGCGTAAGCCCCGATTCCTCCCGGCGTCGTTTCAGCTCCGCGCCGAAGAACTCCCACGCTGCTTGCCGTGAACCATTGGCCATGGCCAACCGCCTTTCACTGCCCCTCAGTTGTAGAGGGCAGAATCCTGCCGAGTGTAGGTGCAGTGCGTCACGGTAGGGGTGCGAAGAGTGAAATACGGAAGCGAAGGGGAGTCACGTGAAGTCGGATTCCAAGCGTCACGCAGTGGTCTGCGTCGAACAGGCGGAGGAAACATTGAGGGAATTGCGCACCGCGCTCGCCGGGGCGGGAATTACGCTGCCGTCCCTGCGGATCGACGCGGCGACGCTGGCGAGGGAAGCGCCGTGTCCGCGGATCGAATTCGGCGGTTGTTCCGTCGACGCCGCGGCCCGCCTGGCCGCGGCCCTGCGCGCGGGCGGTGCCAAGGAGGCGACCCCATGAATCTGGACCTTCCCGTCGGCTCGTACGTGGTCGACACCCGTAACGGGCGGATCGGCAGGGTGATGGGCCACGAGGGGCCGTACGTACAGCTGCGCCCCTACGGCGGGGGCCGGGAGTGGGACTGCGCGCCGGAGGCGGTACGGACGGCGACGGCGGCGGAGCGCCTGAGCGCGGCGACGGCGTACGCGAACGCCCGGAGCCGGGGCGAGGTGCCCTGAGACTCAGCCGTACCCGGTGATGTTGCAGACGTAGACGCACTCGTGGCGTGGCACGGGCAGGAAGCTGATGAAGCCCCGGCCGCCGAGGATGTCGAACTCGCGAAGGCCGCCCTCGCGGTCGGTCGGCCTGCCGATACGGACACTGCCCTCGCCGAGCGCGGCGAGTTCGGTGGTGAGGCGCTCGACCTCGGCCACCACGCCGGTCGGAAGGCCCTCGGTGACGTACTCGGCGCTGGGGTTGCAGTCCCAGGACCAGTCGGTCACAGACCGGCCTCCGCTTCCGCCGTCTCGCGGATGCGGCGGATCTCGGTGATCGCCTCCGTCGGGTCCTGCTCGCCCGCGTCCACGAGCTGCTCCAGTTCGCGCAGCCGGGCCGCGCGCTGCGGGTGCCGTTCGACGGCGACGAAGACGGCCCAGGAGTGGATGAAGGCGCGCAGCGGGGCGAGGCTCTGCGTCTGCTGGGCGTTCGTGGTCGCCTCGAAGAGGTGCTGGGTGAGCGCGGGGACCCTGCTGGGCGCGATCCGGGTCACTGCGGCACGGAGGGCGTCGGGCGTCAGCTCGGGCATCGGGATCAGCGGCCCGTAGGGGCCGTCGGGCTGTGCGCTCACAGGGTCCTCCGGTGCGGGTGGGGCAGGTTCTCGTACGCTACCGCTCCGCTGGAGGGGGTCGGGGGCATACGGGGCGAGCCGCTCCGCCGGGAACCCCGGGCCGGGATGTCGGTGGCGTACGCGAGAATGGGCCCATGAGTCTGTTCCGCGACGACGGCATCGTGCTGCGCACCCAGAAGCTGGGTGAGGCGGACCGGATCATCACGCTGCTCACGCGCGGTCACGGGCGGGTACGCGCCGTGGCGCGCGGGGTGCGGCGCACGAAGTCGAAGTTCGGGGCGCGGCTGGAGCCGTTCTCCCACGTCGACGTGCAGTTCTTCGCGCGGGGAAGCGAGCTGGTCGGGCGGGGCCTGCCGCTCTGTACGCAGAGTGAGACCATCGCGCCGTACGGGAGCGGCATCGTCACCGATTACGCGCGGTACACGGCCGGGACGGCCATGCTGGAGACCGCCGAGCGGTTCACCGACCATGAGGGCGAGTCGGCGGTGCAGCAGTATCTGCTGCTCGTCGGCGCCCTGCGGGTGCTGTCCAGGGGCGAGCACGAGCCCCATCTGGTGCTCGACGCCTTCCTGCTGCGCTCCCTCGCCGTCAATGGGTACGCGCCGAGCTTCACGGACTGCGCGCGCTGCGGGCTGCCGGGGCCCAACCGGTTCTTCTCCGTCGCCGCCGGGGGATCGGTCTGCGTCGACTGCCGGGTGCCCGGCAGCGTCGTACCCTCTGCGCAGACCCTCGAACTGCTCGGCGCGCTGCTCACCGGCGACTGGGAGACCGCGGACGCCTGTGAGCCCCGGCACGCCAGGGAGGGCAGCGGGCTGGTTTCGGCCTATCTGCACTGGCACCTGGAGCGCGGACTGCGCTCTCTGCGGTATGTGGAGAAGAGCACATGAGCAGGCCGGGCAGAGCACGTGAGCAGTACGCACGTCCACAGATCAGCTAGGTAGGAGAGAGCCCCCCATGGCACGACGCGGAATCCTCGGACGGTCCCGCCGCGAGTACAAGGTCCCCGAGCCGCACCCCTCGGGCGCCAGGCCGCCGAAGATCCCCGGCGAGCTCGTGCCCAAGCACGTCGCCTGTGTGATGGACGGCAACGGCCGCTGGGCCAAGGAGCGGGGGCTGCCGCGCACCGAGGGCCACAAGGTCGGCGAGGGTGTCGTGCTCGACGTCCTCAAGGGCTGCCTGGAGATGGGCGTCAAGAACCTCTCCCTCTACGCCTTCTCCACCGAGAACTGGAAGCGCTCGCCCGACGAGGTGCGCTTCCTGATGAACTTCAACCGGGACGTCATCCGCCGCCGCCGCGACGAGATGGACGAACTGGGCATCCGCATCCGCTGGGTGGGCCGGATGCCCAAGATGTGGAAGTCGGTCGTCCAGGAGCTCCAGGTCGCCCAGGAGCAGACCGTCGACAACGACGCGATGACCCTGTACTTCTGCGTCAACTACGGCGGCCGTGCTGAGATCGCCGACGCCGCGCAGGCCATCGCCCGCGACGTCGCCGCCGGGAAGCTCGACCCGGCCAAGGTCAACGAGAAGACGTTCGCGAAGTACATGTACTACCCGGACATGCCGGACGTCGACCTCTTCCTGCGCCCCAGCGGCGAGCAGCGCACCTCGAACTACCTGATCTGGCAGTCCAGCTACGCGGAGATGGTCTTCCAGGACGTGCTCTGGCCCGACTTCGACCGCCGCGACCTGTGGCGAGCCTGTCTGGAATACGCCTCCCGGGACCGCCGCTTCGGCGGCGCCATCCCGAACGAGGAGCAGATCGCCAACAGCTAGCCGTACCCGCGGATAGGGCCCCGGCCGCCGCATCGGCGGCCGGGGCCCTCGCTGTACGAACCGTTACTTCCGCGCGCACTCCGCGCACGTGCCGAAGATCTCCACGGTGTGCGCCACGTTCACGAAGCCGTGCTCCGTGGCGATCGACTCGGCCCACGACTCCACCGCCGGGCCCTCGACCTCCACGGCCTTGCCGCAGACGCGGCAGACGAGGTGGTGGTGGTGCTCGCCGGTCGAGCAGCGGCGGTAGACCGTCTCGCCCTCGCTGGTGCGCAGGGCGTCGACCTCGCCGGCGTCGGCGAGCGACTGGAGCGTGCGGTAGACCGTGGTCAGACCGACCGAGTCGCCCTTGTGCTTGAGCATGTCGTGCAGCTCCTGCGCACTGCGGAACTCATCGACGTCGTCGAGTGCCGCGGCCACTGCCGCGCGCTGGCGGGTGGACCTGCCTCGAACCGGGGCTCCCACGGTTGTCTCCTCGCGTCTGCGCTCTGGTCTGGGCCTGCCGGGCCATTGTGCCAGGTCGCCCGCGACCGGGGTCAGGCCTTGGCCACCGGCTGGGCGGGAACGGTGCACTCCGCCGGGTCGGCCGCGGCCTCGGCCGCCGCGGCGCGGGCCCTGCGCCGGGCAAGGGGCGTCGCGAGCACCGTCAGGGCGATGAAGACCCCGATGGTGAGGAGCACGATCGTCGCGCCGGGCGGCACGTCCTGGTAGTACGAGGTCGCCGTGCCGCCGAGCGTCACCGCGACGCCGATGGCCACCGAGACCGCGAACGTCGCCGCGAAGCTCCGGGTGAGCTGCTGGGCCGCCGCCACCGGCACCACCATCAGCGCGGAGACCAGGAGCAGGCCCACGACCCGCATGGCGACGGTCACGGTGACGGCCGCCGTGACGGCCGTCAGGAGGTTGAGCGCCCGCACCGGCAGGCCCGTCACGCGCGCGAACTCCTCGTCCTGGCTCACCGCGAAGAGCTGGCGGCGCAGACCGACCGTGACGAGGACCACAAAGGCCGCCAGGAGGCAGATCGCCGTCACGTCCTCCTCGGAGACCGTCGAGAGCGAGCCGAAGAGGTACGACTGAAGGTTGGCGTTCGAGCCGCCGGGGGCGAGGTTGATGAACATCACGCCGCCCGCCATGCCGCCGTAGAACAGCATCGCGAGCGCGATGTCGCCGCGCGTCTTGCCGTACCAGCGGATCAGCTCCATCACCACGGCGCCGATGATCGCGACCGCCGTGGCCATCCACACCGGGGAGGTGGACAGCAGGAAGCCGAGGCCGACGCCGGTCATCGCCACATGGCCGATGCCGTCGCCCATCAGGGCCTGGCGGCGCTGGACGAGGTAGATGCCGACGGCGGGGGCGGTGATGCCGACCAGGACGGCGGCGAGGAGCGCCCGCTGCATGAAGGCGTATTCGAGGATTTCCATCGTTGTTGTTCGCCCTCGGTCAGGTCAGGAGGCCGGTACGGACCGGCTCCGCGTCGGCGGTGTGCGGGTGGACGTGGTCGTGGCCCGGCAGGGCGTGCTGGCCGACGGCCTTCGGGGGCGGGCCGTCGTGGAGCACACAGCCGTCGCGCAGGACGACCGCCCGGTCGATCAGCGGCTCCAGGGGGCCCAGCTCGTGCAGGACGAGCAGGACCGATGTGCCCTTGGCGACCTGCTCGCGCAGCGTGGCGGCGAGGACCTCCTGGCTGGCCAGGTCCACGCCCGCCATCGGCTCGTCCATGATCAGCAGCTCCGGCTCGGAGGCCAGGGCGCGGGCGATGAGCACCCGCTGGTGCTGGCCGCCGGAGAGGGCGTTCACCGAGTCCTTGGCGCGGTCGGCGAGGCCCACGAGCTCGATGGCGCGGGCCACGGCCGCGCGGTCCGCCCTGCCGAGGATGCCGAAGCGGGCCCGGGAGAGCCGTCCCGACGCCACGACCTCGCTGATCGTGGCGGGCACGCCGCCCGCGGCGGTGGTGCGCTGCGGGACGTACCCGACGCGGGCCCAGTCGCGGAAGCGGCGGCGCGGGGTACCGAAGATCTCTATCTCGCCGCCGCTCACGGGGACCTGGCCGATGACGGTGCGCACGGCCGTGGACTTGCCCGAGCCGTTGGCGCCGAGCAGCGCGACGACCTCGCCGCGGCCCACCCGGAGGTCGATGCCGCGCAGGACGGGGCGCGAGCCGAGCTCGGCCGTCACCTGGCGCAGGGATATGACGGCTTCGCCCGGGTCGACAGTCTTGCTCATGGCGGGTGCCTCCGTAGCCGCGGAGAGTGGGGTCATTTGGTGCCCAGGGCCTTCTGCAGGGCCTTCAGGTTGGACTCCATGACCTGGATGTAGTCGTCGCCCTTGGACTTGTCGGTGATGCCCTCGATCGGGTCGAGTACATCAGTCCTCAGGTCCGCGTCGTTCGCCAGGGTCTTCGCCGTCTTGTCGCTGACGAGCGTCTCGTAGAAGACCGTGGTGACACCGTCCTCCTTGGCCATCCTCTGGAGGTCCTTGACGCGCTTGGCGCTGGGCTCGCCCTCGGGGTCGAGGCCGCTGATGGCCTCCTCGGTGAGGCCGTAGCGCTCGGCGAGGTAGCCGAAGGCGGCGTGGGTGGTGATGAAGACCTTGGACTTGGTGTCCTTCAGGCCGTCCTTGAAGGACGAGTCCAGGCCACCGAGCCTCTTCACGAGCTTCGCGGTGTTCTTCTCGTAGGTCTTCGCGTGCTTCGGGTCGGCCTTCTCAAGGGCCTTGCCGACGCCCTCGGCGACCTCGGCGTACTTCACCGGGTCGAGCCAGATGTGCGGGTCGGCGCCCTCGTGGGAGTGGCCGTGGCCGTGCCCCTCGTGGCCCTCTTCCTCGTGGCCGTGCTCGTGCCCGCCGACTTCGTTGCCGTGCTTCTCCATGCTGGTCAGGGCGGCGGCGTCGACCTTGGTCTTGATGCCGGACTGGTCGATCGCGTCGTCGACGGCGGGCTGGAGGCCCTTGAGGTGGAGGGCCACGTCGGACTCTTCGAGCTGTCCGCGCTGCTTGGCGGAGACGTCGAGGTCGTGCGGCTCCTGGCCCGGCTCGGTGAGGTTGGTGACGGAGACGTGGTCCCCGCCGATCTGCTCCGCGAGGTACTGCATGGGGTAGAACGACGCCACCACGTCGAGCTTGCCGTCCTTGTCGTCCGCGGCGGAGGTCGAGCAGGCGGTGAGAGCCGTGAGACCGAGGGCCGTGGCGGAGGCGAGGGCGGCGGTGGATATGAGGCGTCGTCGTACGTTCATGACACTCATTTTCAACAAAATTGGAAACGATTGTCAACAAACGGTCCGGGCGGGCTCCGGTAAGAGGGTCATACCGGAACCGATTTGATTAGGGGGGTCGGGCCGCCGGTAACCTGAAGCATTCGCTCCCGAAGCCCGCTGCCTCCGGCAGTAACTGCTTCGCCCCGCCGTCGTCATGAAGAGAGCACCGTGGCCGCCGACAAGATCGACACCATCGTCAGCCTGAGCAAGCGCCGTGGCTTCGTTTTCCCCTGCAGTGAGATCTACGGCGGCCAGCGCGCCGCCTGGGACTACGGACCGCTCGGCGTCGAGCTGAAGGAGAACCTCAAGCGCCAGTGGTGGCGTTACATGGTCACCTCGCGCGAGGACGTCGTCGGCATCGACTCGTCGGTGATCCTGGCGAGCGAGGTCTGGCAGGCCTCCGGCCATGTCGCGACCTTCTCCGACCCGCTCACCGAATGCCTCTCCTGTCACAAGCGCCACCGCGCCGACCACCTGGAAGAGGCCTACGAGGCCAAGCACAACCGTCCCCCGGCCAACGGCCTGGCCGACATCAACTGCCCCAACTGCGGCACCAAGGGCCAGTTCACCGAGCCCAAGCAGTTCTCCGGCATGCTCGCCACGCACCTCGGCCCCACCCAGGACAGCGGCTCCGTCGCCTACCTGCGCCCCGAGACCGCGCAGGGCATCTTCACCAACTTCGCCCAGGTCCAGCAGACCTCGCGCCGCAAGCCGCCGTTCGGCATCGCGCAGATGGGCAAGTCCTTCCGCAACGAGATCACGCCCGGCAACTTCATCTTCCGCACCCGCGAGTTCGAGCAGATGGAGATGGAGTTCTTCGTCAAGCCGGGCGAGGACGAGAAGTGGCAGGAGTACTGGATGGAGCAGCGCTGGAACTGGTACACCGGTCTCGGCCTGCGCGAGGAGAACATGCGGTGGTACGAGCACCCGAAGGAGAAGCTCTCCCACTACTCCAAGCGCACCGCTGACATCGAGTACCGCTTCCAGTTCGGCGGCAGCGAGTGGGGCGAGCTGGAGGGTGTCGCCAACCGCACCGACTACGACCTCTCGGCGCACTCCAAGGCCTCCGGCCAGGACCTCTCCTACTTCGACCAGGAGGCGGGCGAGCGCTACACGCCGTACGTGATCGAGCCCGCGGCCGGTGTCGGCCGCACCATGCTCGCCTTCCTGCTCGACTCCTACAACGAGGACGAGGCGCCGAACGCCAAGGGCAAGCTGGAGAAGCGCACGGTCATGCGCTTCGACCACCGCATCGCCCCGGTGAAGGTCGCGGTCCTGCCGCTCTCCCGCAACCCGGAGCTCTCGCCGAAGGCCAAGGGCCTCGCGACCGCCCTGCGGCAGAACTGGAACATCGAGTTCGACGACGCGGGCGCCATCGGCCGCCGCTACCGCCGCCAGGACGAGATCGGCACGCCGTACTGCGTCACCGTCGACTTCGACACCCTCGACGACAACGCCGTCACGGTGCGCGAGCGCGACACCATGAAGCAGGAGCGGGTCTCCCTCGACCAGATCGAGGGCTACCTCGCCACCCGCCTCGTGGGCTGCTGACACCGCCGACGCCGCACGCGCGAAGCCCCCGGTTCCCGAGCGAAGGAACCGGGGGCTTTCCCGTGCCGGGGCGAGGGCCGGGGCTAGGCGGTCAGGCGTTCCGCCTCGGGCGCCGCGTCCGAGGCCGCGAGGCGCCGCGCTGCCCGCTCGGCCGTGTCCCGCGCCCAGCGTCCGCTGGTCAGCGCCCCGATCACCAGCACGGCGACACCGCAGGCGACCAGAATCCACCAGGCGGGGCGGCTGGCCCCCGTGAAGTCCTCCGCATACGAGGACGAGGCGACGCCCGAGGCCAGGACCGCGCCGATCACCGCGACGCCGAGCGTCTGGCCGATCTGGCGGCTGGTGGAGGCGACGGCGGCGGCCACACCGGCCTGGGCGCGGGGCATCCCGGCGACGGCGGTGTTGGTGATCGGGGCGTTCACGAAGCCGAAGCCGAGGCCGAAGAGGACATAGCCGATGAAGCGCGTCGGGCCCGCGTTCTCCGCCTCGAAGACGGCGAAGAGCACTCCGGAGGCCGTCATCGCGACCCCGGCGATCAGCAGGGAGAGCCGGGGGCCGCGGCTGCCGACGAGCCGCCCGGACAGGGGGGCGCAGACCAGCGTCATGGCCGCCATCGGCAGCATCCACAGACCGGCGTGCAGGGCGTCAAGGCCGCGCACGTCCTGGAGGTAGAGCGTCGAGAGGAAGAGGAAGCCGCCGAGCGAGGCGAAGGCGCAGACCGCGATCACGGTGGCCCCGCTGAACGGCGCCGACCGGAAGAAGCGCAGGTCGATGAGGGGCTCGGCGCGGCGCGGCTCGTACAGGAGCAGCCCGGCGAGGGCGAGCACGGCGCCGCCCGCGAAGGCGAGGATCAGCGGCGAGGTCCAGCCCGCGCTCGGCGCCTCGATGATCGCGTACGTCAGCGTGCCGAGGAGCGCGATGACCAGGAGCTGTCCGACGGGGTCGGGGCGGCGGGGCCGCGGGGCGCGGG
>NZ_JASKYR010000168.1:0-14489 GCF_041028215.1 Streptomyces flavofungini | reverse complement strand
CGTCACACACCTCGGGGCTCGGGAACGCGGCCGTACGAGCACCCGGGGAGGAGCGGAGCGCGGGTCCGCGGGGAAGCCGGGGGCACGAAATGGGGACTTGGCCGACGATAGCCGCCCATCGGCCCGGCCGCGCACCGGAGCTTGACGAGTTCGCCCGGTCTGTCGGTTGACGTGCGTCACTCCGCTGCCCAGGATCTGACCCATCGGTAACTTCGCGGCACCCCGACCGGCACCCCCTCCAGGAGGACGACCCCCATGGCGTATGACGCAGATGTGATCGTGATCGGGGCGGGTCTCGCCGGTCTCGCGGCGACCGCGGAGCTGATCGACGCGGGCCGCCGGGTCATCCTCGTGGACCAGGAGCCCGAGCAGTGCATGGGCGGCCAGGCGCACTGGTCCTTCGGCGGCCTCTTCTTCGTGGACTCACCCGAGCAGCGGCGCCTGCGGATCAAGGACTCCCGGGCGCTCGCCCTCCAGGACTGGATGGGCACGGCCGCGTTCGACCGTCCGGAGGACCACTGGCCGCGCAAGTGGGCCGAGGCCTACGTGGACTTCGCCGCCGGTGAGAAGCGGTCCTGGCTGCACGGGCAGGGCGTGCGGTTCTTTCCGGTCGTCGGCTGGGCCGAGCGCGGCGGCTACGACGCGCAGGGCCACGGCAACTCCGTGCCCCGCTTCCACATCACCTGGGGCACCGGCCCCGGGCTGCTCGCGCCGTTCGTGCGGCGGGTGCGCGCGGGGGTCGCGAGCGGCCTGGTCCAGCTCCGGTTCCGGCACCGCGTCACCGGGCTCTCGCGCAGCGCGGGCGACCTCGACACCGTCACCGGCGAGGTGCTCGAAGCCTCGGAGATCGAGCGCGGCCAGGCCAGCAGCCGCGAGGTCACCGGCACCTTCGAGTTCCGTGCCCAGGCGGTGATCGTCACCTCCGGCGGCATCGGCGGCAACCACGATCTGGTCCGCGCCCACTGGCCCGAGCGCCTCGGCACCCCTCCCGAGAAGATGATCTCCGGGGTGCCCGCGCACGTGGACGGCAGGATGCTCGGCATCGCCGAGGAGGCCGGGGCGCGCCTGATCAACCGCGACCGCATGTGGCACTACACCGAGGGCATCGAGAACTGGAACCCCATCTGGGACCGGCACGGCATCCGCATCCTGCCGGGGCCGTCCTCCCTCTGGCTGGACGCGCGCGGGAACCGGCTGCCCGTGCCGCTCTTCCCCGGCTTCGACACCCTCGGCACGCTCGAACACATCATGGGCACCGGGTACGACCACACCTGGTTCGTGCTCAACCAGCGCATCATCGGCAAGGAGTTCACCCTCAGCGGCTCCGAGCAGAACCCCGACCTGACGGGCAAGTCCGTGCGCGGCGTCATCGACCGGGCGCGCTCGGAGGTGCCGGGTCCGGTCAAGGCGTTCATGGACCACGGCGTCGACTTCGTCGTGGAGAGGGACCTCGCCGCGCTCGTGCGCGGCATGAACGCGCTCACCAAGGAGCCGCTCATCGACGAGGCCGCCCTGCGCCGCACCCTCGCCGCGCGCGACCGCGAGATCGCCAACCCCTTCACCAAGGACCTCCAGGTCACGGCCATCCGGGGCGCCCGCAAGTTCCTCGGCGACCGCCTCATCAGGGCCGCCGCGCCGCACCGGGTCCTGGACCCCGAGGCGGGTCCCCTCATCGCCGTACGCCTCAACATCCTCACCCGCAAGACGCTCGGCGGCCTGGAGACCGACCTCTCCTCGCGCGTCCTGACCGAGGGCGGCGAGCCGCTCGCCGGGGTGTACGCGGCGGGCGAGGCCGCCGGATTCGGCGGCGGGGGAGTGCACGGCTACCGCTCGCTGGAGGGCACCTTCCTCGGCGGCTGTCTGTTCTCCGGACGCACGGCCGGCCGCGCGGCGGCCAGGCAGGTGGGCTGACGGGCAGGTGGGCTGACCCGGCAGGTGGGCCGACCGGGCCGTGACCAGGCCCTCGCCCCAAAAGCGCGCCGAGGGGCGAAGTGTGAAGTCCACGTAGATTGAAACGAGTTGGTGAAGAAGGAAGGGTAGGCTGCCCTTGACGCGGAGGGTCGCCTACCGGTTTGCTGTGTGTGATCATCCGTACGCGAACCGCGCCGGGAGGACGTCCCGCGGTGTCCCCACCTCCACCCTCTCTGGGCCGCTCCCGCAAGAAGACGGCGGCGCAGGCCTTCGACCCCGCGCTCGACGACACCGCACTCGTCGCGGCCCGGGCGGCGCTGGCCCAGGGCCGCTGGACCGAGGTCCGCGAGCTGCTCGCCGCCACCGGCGACGACTGGGACCGCAGGGGGCACCGCTTCGACGTGCTCGGCCAGGAACCCGCCACCTCCGCGTGGGCCCGCGACTGGCGGCTCGTCGAGCCCGAGAGCCACGACGCCGGGCTGCTGCTCGTCTTCGCCGCCGTGCACAAGGCGCTGCGCGGCAAGGCGCGTTCGGACCGGGTGCGCGCCCAGTGCCGCGAGGCGGCCGCCCGGGCCCCCGACGACCCGACGCCCTGGCTCGCGCTGCTCGTCCTGGAGCGCTCCCTCGGCCGCGAGGAGGACGTCGTGCGCCTCTTCGACGAGGTGCGGCACCGCCACCCCGAGCACCACCACGCCCACCACCTCATGATCGCCCGGCTCGCCGAGCGGCGCCCGGCGGCGGGCCAGGACCCGCTGCACGAGGTGTACGACTTCGCGTCCTGGGCCGCCGAACAGGCCTCCCCCGGCTCGCCCCTGGCGGTCCTGCCGGTGATCGCGCACACCGAGCGCTACCGCGTGCTCGCCGCCGCGGGCATGGAGGCCGCCGACCCCGTCGCCGCCCGGCACTGGACCCCCCGGGCGGCGCGCCCAGGGCGTCATCAGGGCCGCCTTCGACTGGTGGCTGGAGTGGGAGACGCCCGCGCGCGTCCCGCACCCCCGGTGCCACGTCGACCTCAACTTCCTCGCCCACGCGAAGTTCTGCTCGGGCCGGGCGGCCGAGGCCGCCGCGCTCTTCCACCGCATCGGACGGCACGCGACCCCGGCCCCCTGGTCCTACCCCGACCGGGACCCGCACGAAGCGTTCACGGCCGCGCGCGCCACCGCGCTCGGATCGGCCTGAGACCCAGCACTCCTGACGTACCCCGGAAAGGACGGCCGCGCCATGGCGACGGGCAGTTCGAGCACGAGCGCAACCAGATCCCCCGGCGGGCCGCCGTCCGGCGGCGGGATCAGCACGTACAAGGGCGAGGAACGCGCGCTGCGGGCCGGCCGGCTCGGCACGGCGGGGCTGCTGCTCTCCGTGCTCGCGGCGACCGGTCCCCTCATGGTCGTCGCCGGTGTCATGCCCACTACATACGGCGTGATGGGTGTGGTCGGGCAGCCGCTGCTCTTCCTCGTCCTCGGCGTCGTCCTCGCGCTCTTCAGCCTCGGCTACGCCGAGATGAGCCGCCATGTGCACAACGCGGGCGCCTTCTACGCGTACATATCCCGCGGCCTCGGCGGCACCGCGGGCGCGGGCGCCTCGCTGGTCGCCCTCGTCGCCTACAGCGCCCTCCAGGCGGGGCTCTACGGACTCCTCGGCTTCGAGGTCTCCGGGCTCCTCGACACCTACGCCGGCGTCGAGGTCGCCTGGTGGATTCCCGCGCTCGTCGCCGTGGCCGTCGTCGCGGTCCTGGCCTGGCTGAAGATCGACCTGAACGCCCGGGTCCTCGGCGTCCTGCTGATCGTGGAGGTGGTCCTCGTCGTCATCTTCGACATCGCGGCCGTCGCCGACCCGGCCAAGGAGGGCCTGTCCCTGCACGCCTTCAACCCGGACACCCTCACCGGCGCGGGCGTCGCCACCTCGCTCTGCTTCTGCATCGCGGCCTTCACGGGCTTCGAACAGGCTCCCGTGTACGCCGAGGAGACCAGCCGCCCGCAGGTCGTCGTGGCCCGCGTGATGTTCTTCGCCGTCGGGTTCGTCGCGGTCTTCTTCGCGTTCAGCTCCTGGGCGCTGACCGTCGCCGCCGGGCCCTCCGGGATCGTCCCGGCCGCGCGGGAGCAGAGCGCGGGGCTGCTCTTCGGGCTCACCGAGTCACGGCTCGGCGGTACCTTCACCGACGTCATGCACGTCCTCTTCGTGACGGGCATGTTCGCGGCGATCCTCAGCTTCCACAACGTCGTGGCGCGCTACGCCTTCGCGATGGGCCGTGAGGGTCTGCTGCCCGCCGCCTTCGGCCGCACCAACACCTCCACGGGCGCCCCGGGCACGGGTTCGCTGCTCCAGACCGTCATCTCGGTCGTGGTCGTGGTGGCCTTCGCCGTCACGGACGACGGCCCGGCCGGTGACCCCACCGCGCCCGTCCTGCACCTGTTCACCTGGGGCGGCAACATCGGTGCCCTCGGCGTCATCCTGCTGATGGCCACGGCGTCCGTCGCCGTCATCGTCTTCTTCGCCCGCAGGGGCGCGGCGCGGGCCCAGGCCTGGCGCATCGCCGCCTCCGCGCTGGCCGCGGCGGGCCTCCTGGTCATCGCCGGTTACACGGTGAAGGACTTCGACGTCCTGGTGGGCGCGGGCCCCGGCTCGGCCCTGAGCTGGGCCCTGCCGGGCATCATCCTCGCGGCGGCGGTGATCGGCGTGGCCTACGGAGCGGTCCTCAAGGCGAGGAACCCGGCGGCCCACGCGCGGATCGGCCTCGGCAACGAGGCGTTCCAGCTGGAGAAGGCGTCGGGATCGCCCGCCTCGCCGAAGGTGTGAGGGGCGGACATGCCGGTGGCCGCGGTGCGTGGGTGCGGCGCGGCCACCGGCATGGTCACACCCCGCTAAATGATCAGGGACAGAAGCAGCACCAGGCCGCCCGCCACCACGGAGATGATCGTCTCCATGACGGACCAGGTCTTGACCGTCTGGCCGACGTCCAGGCCGAAGTACTCCTTGACCAGCCAGAACCCCGCGTCGTTGACGTGGGAGAAGAACAGCGAACCGGCGCCGATGGCGAGGACCAGCAGAGCCGTGTGCGAGGTCGACATATCGGCCGCCAGCGGTGCCACCAGGCCCGCGGCGGAGATCGTCGCGACCGTCGCCGAGCCGGTCGCGAGCCGGATGGCCACCGCGATCAGCCAGGCGAGCAGCAGCGCGGGGATCGACCAGTCCTTGGAGAAGTCCAGGATCATCTGGCCCACGCCCACGTCGATCAGCGTCTGCTTGAAGCCGCCGCCCGCGCCCACGATCATCAGCACGCCCGCGATCGGGGCGAGGGACTTCTCGACGGTGACCGAGAGCCGGTCCTTGGTGAAACCGGCCGCGCGGCCCAGCGTGAACATCCCGACGATCACCGCGGCGAGCAGGGCGATCAGCGGCGAGCCGATGACGTCGAAGACCCGCTGCACGGTGGCGTCGGGGTTGTCGACGACGATGTCCACCAGCGCCTTGGCCAGCATCAGGACGACGGGCAGCAGCACCGTGGCGACCGTGGCGCCGAAGCCGGGCCGCTTCTTCAGGTCCTCCGAGGGACGCTGCGGGATCATCTTCTCGGGGGCGGGCACGTCGACCCAGCGCGCCGCGACCCTGGAGAACAGCGGCCCCGCAATGATCACCGTGGGGATCGCCACGAGGACGCCGAGCGCGAGCGTGACACCGAGGTTCGCCTTGACCGCGTCGATCGCGACGAGCGGCCCGGGGTGCGGCGGGATGAGCCCGTGCATCACGGAGAGGCCCGCGAGCGCCGGGATGCCGATCCGCATCAGCGAGTAGTTGCCGCGCTTGGCGACCATCAGGACGACCGGGATCAGCAGCACGATGCCGACCTCGAAGAAGAGCGGAAGGCCGATCACCGAGGCGATGAGCACCATCGCCCAGGGCATGGCGCGCCCGCCCGCCCTGGCGAGGATCGTGTCGACGATCTGGTCGGCGCCCCCGGAGTCCGCGAGCAGCTTGCCGAGGATCGCGCCGAGGGCGATGAGGACACCCACGCCCGCGACGGTCGAGCCGAGCCCGGTGGTGAAGCTGGCGATGGTCTTGTCGAGCGGGGCGCCCGCGAAGGCGCCGAGCGCGAGTGACCCGACGGTCAGCGCGAGGAACGCGTGCAGCTTGAACTTGGTGATGAGCAGGACGATGACGGCGATGCCCGCGAGTACGGCGATCCCCAGCTGGGCGTGGCCCGCCGAGGTGATCGGCTCGACGGGGTCCGCTGCCAGCATCTCGACGCTGAGATGGGTCACGGTTGATCCCTAGTACGAGTGGTGTGCGTGGGAGTGGGGGGAGGCTTACGGGGCAGCGGGTGCTTCGAGACCGTCCAGGGCCTCGACGGCCCGGTCGGTGATCTCCTCGGGGCTGCCCGAGACGTCGACGGAGACGCCCGCCTCGTCCGCCCCGAGGGGCTGGAGCGTGGCGAACTGCGAGTCGAGGAGCGCGGTCGGCATGAAGTGGCCCTGCCGGTGCGACATCCGGTCCTCGATGAGCGCGCGGTCACCGGTGAGGTGGACGAAGACGGCCCCCGGGGCCGCGGCGCGCAGCCGGTCGCGGTAGCTCCGCTTCAGCGCCGAGCTGCTGACCACCCCGCCCTTGCCCGCTCGGCCGTCCGCCCAGGCGCCGATGGCGTCGAGCCAGGGCCACCGGTCGTCGTCGGTGAGCGGCGTGCCGGAGGACATCTTCTCGATGTTCGCCGGGGGGTGGAAGTCGTCGCCCTCGGCGTACAGCACGCCGAGCCGGTCCGCGAGCAGGGGCCCGATCGTGGTCTTGCCGGTCCCTGCCACGCCCATGATCACGACGACGTGGGGGGTGCGCCGTTCCTTCATCGCGTCCTGCCTCGCTGTCCTCATCGACATCGGTCCTTCGTTCACGTCACTGAAACCCATTAGGTCAGACGAATTCAAGAGCCTGTGACATAAAAGTCTGACTTATTGCTCGGGCGGCTTCCCTCGTAGGCTTCCCTCATGACCGCTCAGGCCCGAGGGCTGCACTCCCGCGTACTGGAAAGCCTCGGGCCCGCGATCACGGCCGGTGAGTACCCGGCCGGGAGCGTCCTGCGCACGGACGAGCTCGCCCAGCGTTTCGAGGTGTCACGCTCGGTGATGCGCGAAGCGGTCCGGGTCCTGGAATCCATGCACCTGGTGGCCTCCCGGCGCCGCGTGGGCGTCACCGTGCTGCCCATCGAGCAGTGGAACGTCTACGACCCGCAGGTCATCCGCTGGCGCCTGGCCGGGGCCGACCGGCCCCGCCAGCTCCGCTCCCTCACCGTGCTGCGCTCCGCCATCGAGCCGGTCGCGGCCGGGCTCGCCGCCCGGCACGCCACGGCCGCCCAGTGCGCCGAGCTCACCGAGTGCGCGCTCGGCATGGTCGCCCACTCCCGCGGCCACCAGCTGGAGGGCTATCTGCGGCACGACGTCGCCTTCCACCGGGTCATCCTCAACGCCTCGGGCAACGAGATGTTCGCCCGGCTCGGCGACGTCGTCGCCGAGGTCCTGACCGGGCGCACCGCCCACCAGGTGATGTTCGAGGACCCGGACCCGCCCGCCGTCACCCTGCACGTCAGGGTCGCCGAGGCGGTCAGGGAGGGCGACGCCGCCCGCGCCGAGGCCCTGACCCGGGAGATCGCCCTGGGCGCCCTGGAGGAACTGGACATCCTGGCGCCCTGAGCGGGCGGGCGCACCCGCGTCGGCCACAATGGACGGCATGTCCCGACGCGCCCCACGCCCCACGTCCTGCCCCTGCGGCCACCCCGAGCCGTACGAGAAGTGCTGCGGCGGGCTGCACCGGGGCGAGGCCGCCGCGCGCACCCCCGAGGAGCTGATGCGCTCCCGCTACAGCGCCTTCGCCGTCCGGGACGAGGGCTACCTCCTGCGCACCTGGCACCCCCGCACGCGCCCGCCGCGCGTGGAGTTCGACCCGGCGATGCGCTGGACGGGCCTGGAGATCGAGGAGACCACCGAGGGCACCGCGTTCCACACCACCGGCACGGTGACCTTCCGGGCGCGCTACACCGACGACGGACGCCCCGACTCCCTGCACGAACGCAGCCGCTTCGAACGGCTCGACGGTGGATGGGTGTACGTCGACGGCGCATTCATCGACTGACCCCGCTGACCCCGCTGACCCCGCTGAGCCCGCCGGTCCGCGCGGGGCCGCCACCCGCCGGGATCGGCCACCGGCGCGGGTGGGCGCGTGGGGCCACAGGGAAGCGGGCGTCCACCCGGGGTGTGTCCGCCCCGCGCCGGGGGCGCCCCGCACCCGCCGGGAAGCCGCCGACGGGCCCAAACGCCCTGGCCCGGCCGCCAGTTCGAGGACCGGCGCGGCCCGCGCACATCGGCGGGAACACCCGCTGCGGCCGACCGGCACCGCCAGTAGCGTCTGCGTGCCCCCGTCCCTCACGCAGTCCCGCACGCCGTACGTCCTACGCCGTGCGATGGAAGAGGCGCCCGATGGCCGACAGCGGACAGCACCAGCGGAGTTATGAGCGCTACATGGGCGGCAGCCCGGAGGCGGAGCGACGGATCTTCGAGCGCCTGGCCCAGGAGCTGATGAAGGTCCAGGAGAAGAACCGGCGCGCCGCCAAGGCCCCGAAACCCGACCGCGCCCTGCACGCCAAGGCCGCGCTCGGCGTCGAGAACGCCCGCCTCCGCTTCCACGACGACCTCCCGGACGCCCTGCGCGTGGGCTTCGCCCAGCCCGGCGCCGAGTACCCGGCGACCCTGCGCCTCTCCAACGCCGGCGGCATCCGGGCCGCCGACGGCGCGCCCGACCTGCGCGGCGCCGCCGTGCGCGTCACGGTCTCCGCGGCGGAGAGCCACGACCTGCTCGCCACCAGCTTCCCGGTGTCGCACGCGCGCGAGGCGGCCGGGAGTTCGTGGCGTTCGCCAAGGCCATGGCGGGGGCGACGAGCACCGTGGAGAAGGCGGTGGGGCTCTTCGTCAAACTGCCGCTCGCCATCGGCTCGACCGCCGCCACGCGCATGCGCCGCAACATCAGGACCGCCGTCAAGCACACGGTGAGCAGCCTCGCCGACGAGACGTACTGGAGCCGCAGCGCCATCCTGTGGGGCGCGGCCGGCCCCGTGCGGTACCTGCTGCGCCCGGTCGTCCACGGCGCGGCGGCCGGCGGCGGGAACCGGCGCGACCCCGACCATCTGAGCCGCGAGCTCGAGGCCAGGCTCGCCCGTCAGGACATCAGCTTCGACCTCTGCGTCCAGCGGTACGTCGACGAGAAGGTCACCCCGATCGAGGACGGCTCCGTGGAGTGGCTGGAGTCCGTCTCGCCCGCGCTGCCCGTCGCCACGCTCACCGTGCCGAGCCAGGACCTCGACACCGCCGAGGCACGCGCCGCGGCCCAGCGCGTCGAGGCGACCGCCTTCAACCCGTGGTACACCACCGACGACTTCCGCCCCCTCGGCAACCTCAACCGGGCCCGCAAGGCCGCGTACGAGGCGAGCGCCGCCCACCGCGACGGCCTGCGCTTCGTCACCGAGGAACCGCTGCGCAACCGCGTCCTCGACGTGCCGGTCGGCGCCGCGTTCCGCCTCCTGAACCGCTATGTGCCCTGGCACAAGCTGCCGCTGGAGGCGAGCCTGCTCAACCTGGTCTTCCTGCGCAAGGCGCTGCGCCGCTACAACCTCATCGACACCGACGTGCACGAGGCGCCGCCCAGGGCCGTCCCCGTGCCCACCCCGCCGCCCGACGAGCGGCTGCGCACCTCACGTTCGTACGACGGCACCTACAACGACCTCTCCAAGCCGCGGATGGGCGCCGTGGGTGCGGCCTTCGGGCGCAACCTCAAGCCGGTCTACCGCCCCGACCTCTTCGACGTGCCGAACCCGGTCGAGGTCAGCCGCAGGCTCCTGCACCGCGACACGTTCCTGCCCGCGACCTCGCTGAACGTGCTGGCCGCCGCCTGGATCCAGTTCCAGGTCCACGACTGGGTCAACCACCGCCGTCACAAGCCGGGCGGACCGGTCGTCGAGGTGCCGCTGCCGCCCGGCAGCACCTGGCAGAACACCCCCGGCGGCCCCGCCGAGCGCGTCATGCGCTTCGCGGAGAACGAGGGCATCGAACTCCCCGGCGGACAGCCGCCGCTGCTCTTCGCCAACGCGGCCTCCCACTGGTGGGACGGGTCCGAGGTGTACGGCGAGGACGAGCGCACCGCCACCTATCTGCGCGAGCCGGGCGGCGGCGCCGCACTCCGCCTGGAGGAGGGCCATCTGCCCCTCGGCCAGAACGGCATACCGCTGACCGGCTTCGCCGAGAGCTGGTGGATGGGGCTCAGTGCCATGCACACGCTCTTCGCCCGTGAGCACAACGCGGTCTGCGACGCGCTGCGGCACACCTACCCCTCGATGAGCGAGGAGAGCGTCTACCACACCGCCCGCCTGGTCGTCTCCGCCCTCATCGCCAAGATCCATACGGTGGAGTGGACCCCGGCGATCCTCGCCACCGAGGCCATCGACCTCGGCCTGCACACCAACTGGGACGGCCCGCCCGCGAACTGGCTCAACAAGCTCGGCCTGTGGCTGCTCGAATCCCACTCGCTGACCGGCATCCCCAGGACGCTGCCGGACCACCACAGGGCCCCGTACTCGCTGACCGAGGACTTCGTCACCGTCTACCGGATGCACCCGCTGATCCCCGACGACTTCGAGATGCGCGAACACCGCTTCGGGCAGCGCCTGGAGACCCTCGGCTTCCGCGACATCCAGGGCGGCTTCGCCGAGGGCGCCATCCGCAAGACGGGCCTCACCGACACGCTGTACTCCTTCGGCACCGCCCACCCGGGCGCGATCACCCTGCACAACTTCCCGCGCGCGCTCCAGCACTTCGAACGGGACGGCGAGATCATCGACCTGTCCGTGGTCGACCTGGTGCGCACCCGCAGGCGCGGCGTACCCCGCTACAACGACTTCCGCGAGGGCCTGCACAAGCAGCGGCTGCGCCGCTTCGAGGACCTCTCCGATGACCCCGCGACCGTCGCCGCGCTCAAGGACGTCTACCGCTCGGTCGACGAGATCGACACGGTGGTCGGCCTGTTCGCCGAGAACCCGCCGCACGGCTTCGGCTTCAGCGACACGGCCTTCCGCATCTTCATCCTGATGGCCACCAGGCGGCTCCAGAGCGACCGCTTCCTGACCGTCGACTTCCGCCCGGAGATCTACACCCCGCTCGGCATCGACTGGGTCCAGAAGGGCGGCATGAACTCCGTCCTGCTGCGGCACTGCCCCGAACTCGCGGGCCTGCTCCCGCGCGGCGTCAGCGCCTTCTCGCCCTGGCGGCAGGTGCGGCCGGCGGGCGCCGAGGACCGGACCGGCGGCTGAGGGCGGCGCGGCACACCGGGTCGCCCGGGACTCACGGCCCGGACGACCCGGCTCCGCGCCCCTACAGGCCGAGCGCCGGTACCCGGCACGCGATCAGGAGCGGCCCCGGCTCCGCGAGACCGCGCTTCAGGAGCGCCGTGAACTCCGCCGCCGTCGTCGCCCGCTCCGCGGGGACACCCATCCCCCGGGCCAGCGCCACGAAGTCGAGCGGCGGCCCCGAGAGATCCAGGAGTCTGCGGGCCCTGGGGCCGCCGGGCGCCGCGCCCACCGCCCCGAGCTCCAGGTTCAGGATCGCGTACGAGCCGTTGTCGAAGACCACCGTCGTGACGTCGAGGCCCTCCCGCGCCTGCGTCCACAGCGCCTGCGGCGTGTACATCGAGGCGCCGTCCCCGACCAGCGCGAGCACCGGCCGGTCCGGGCAGGCGACCGCCGCGCCCACCGCCAGCGGCAGGCCCTGGCCCATCGCCCCGCCGGTCAGCGTCAGCCAGTCGTGCGGCGGCGCGCCCGCGGTCGCGCCGGGGAGCCAGATGCCGCTGGTGTTGGCCTCGTCGACGACGATCGCCCCGTCCGGCAGCAGCGCCCCGATCACCGCGGCGGCCGACTCCGCGGTGAGGTCGCCCGAGGGCAGCGCGGGACGTGCGGCGGCCGCCCGTACGGGACTCGCGCCGGGGCCCACCACCTCGGCGAGGCCTTCGAGCGCCGCCGTCACGTCCTCCGTGCCCGCGGAGAGGGTGTGCACCGCGCAGCCGTCCGGCACGAGACCGCCGTCCCGCCCCGGATAGGCGAAGAAGGACACGGGCGAGGCCGCCCCGGCGAGCACCAGGTGGCGCAGGCCCGCGAGCTGCCGCGAGGCGCCGGACGCGAGGTAGGCCAGGCGCTCGGCGACGGGTCGTCCCGCGCCGCGCTCCTGGCGGGCGGGGAAGGTCTCGCAGAGCAGCTTCGCGCCGGTCGCCGCCGCCACCCGGCCCGCCGCCGCGAACGCGGGCCCGCGCACCGCGTCCCCGCCGAGCAGCAGCGCGGCGCTCTCGCCCGAGCCCAGGGCGTCGGCGGCGCCCGTCACCGCGTCCACCGAGACCAGGCCGCGCCGGGCGGCGGGCGGCGGCGCGGCGGCGGGCGGCTCGCCCGCCTGCGACCAGGAGACGTCGGCGGGCACGATCAGTGTGGCGATGGCGCCCGGCGGACCCGCGGCGGCGGCGACGGCCTGCCGGACGTCACCGGCCAGTTCCTCCGCGTGGTACGTGCGCCGGGTCCACGCCGACACGGTGCCCGCGAGCGCCCCGATGTCGGATTCCAGGGGCGCGTCGAGCCGCTTGTGCCGCAGCGCGTGGTCGCCGACGACGTTGACGACGGGGGAGGCGGCCCGGCGGGCGTTGTGCAGATTGGACAGACCGCCCGCCAGACCGGGGCCGAGGTGCATCAGCGTGCAGGCGGGGCGTCCGGCCATCCGCCCGTACCCGTCGGCGGCGCCCGTGGCCACGCCCTCGAAGAGGCAGAGCACCGGCCGCATCTCGGGGACCGCGTCGAGAGCGGCCACGAAGTGCATCTCGGAGGTGCCGGGATTGGCGAAGCAGGCCCGCACACCCCCGTCCACGAGGCCGCTGATCAGGATCTGCGCTCCGTTCGGCATGGCGGTCCGCCTCTGCTCGGTGGCGCGGGCGCGCGCGGGGCGTCCGCGCCGGGTGCGTGGGAGAGGCCAGTCTTCACGGGGTGCGGGCCGCGGCGGCAGCCGGGATCCGGCCAGCCGGCGCGGGGCCGCCGGGGCCGAACCTGCGCCGGTAATCGGTGGGGCTGAGCCCCGTCTCGCGGCGCAGCCTGGCCCGGAGGTTGGCGGCGGTGCCGAGGCCGCTGCGGTCCGCGACCACGTCGAGCCGATCCTCGCCGCGCTCGATGAGTCGGCAGGCCAGGGCCACCCGTTCGGCGGTGAGCCAGGCCAGCGGTGTGGTGCCGAGCTGGGCGCGGAAGCGGCGGTGCAGGGTGGCGGGGCTGACTCCGGCGCGGGCCGCGAGGCCGGCCACCGACAGGGGGGTGCCGAGCCGCTCCTGCGCCCAGGCGAGCAGGGGCGCGAGGGAGGCGTCGGGCACCGGCGGAACCGGCCGCTCCACGAACTGCCGCTGGCCTCCGTCCCGGTGCGCCGAGAAGACAAGACGCCTGCTCACGGAGTTGGCGACCTCGGCTCCGAAGTCCTTGCGCACGAGGTGCAGACCCAGATCGAGCGCGGCGGCGCTGCCCGCGGCGGTGAGGATGTCGCCGTCGTCCACGAAGAGCACGTCCGGTTCGAGCCGCACGTCCGGAAACCGCCGCCGGAAGGAGTCGGCCCACTGCCAGTGCGTGGTGGCCCTGCGCCCGTCGAGGATGCCCGCGTCGGCGAGCGCGAAGGCGCCGGTGCACAGGCTCACGATCCGGGCGCCGCGCTCATGGGCCCGCCGGATGGCCGCGAGGACGGCCGCTCCGCGCGGTGCCGCGTTGTCCGGACGCCCCGGCAGGACCAGCGTGTCCGCGCTCTCCGCGGCGTCGAGTCCGGGCACCCCGGTGAGGGTGAAGAAGCCGTGGTTCATGCGCACGCCGGGCTTCGGCGTGCACAGCACGATCTCGTACAGGGCGCCGGGCAGGCCGAGTTCGGGCCGGGGCAGACCGAACACCTCGGTGGCGGCGCCGACTTCGAAGGGGTTGGTCCCCTCGTCGACGACGACCACGACCCGGTGCGGTGCCCGTCCGAGGGCCGGTTGCGAGGATTCTTGCGCCATGTGCGGTTTCTAGCACTCGCGGCGGCACTCCGTCACACCGCAGGATCACCACATGACCAGTGAACACGTCACCGACCCCGCCGCTTCCGCCGAGCCCGCCGCCGCCGGACCGGCCGCCCCCGCCGCCGTGCCCGTCGCCCTCGGCGACGCCCTCGCCTCCTTCGACGCCCTGTGGAGCCCCCGCATCGTCACCTCCGTGAACGACTACGACGTCCGTGTGGCGAAGCTGCTGGGCGACCACGTCTGGCACGTGCACGAGAACACCGACGAGTTCTTCCTCGTACTCGACGGCGAACTCCACATCGACCTGCGCGAACCGGCGGGGGAGCGCAGGGTGACCCTGCCCCGGGGCTCGGTCTTCACGGTTCCGCGCGGCACCGAGCACAAGCCGTACGCCCCGGACGGCGCCCGCATCATGCTCTTCGAGCCCACCGGCACGCTGACGGTGGGCGMCCGGCACGAGGAGATCCCGGACCACGTGGACGTGACCACGGGCC
>NZ_JASKYR010000167.1:0-12661 GCF_041028215.1 Streptomyces flavofungini | reverse complement strand
GTCCAGGGCGGGCAGGAGACATCGGGGCGGGACGTCGCGGGCTGCCAGGATGTCGGCGGTCCAGGTCATGAACCGCGTGAAGAGGCCGGGGTCGTCGACGTAGAGGGCGGTGGCGAGGTAGCTGACGATGAAGTCGATGTCCTCGACGGTGCGCTCATGCTGGTACGCGGTGTACTGGTGCATTTCGGGGAAGCTCTCCTCGACGTCGGCGAGGGCCTGCTTGACGAGTTGCAGTCTGGTACGGCGGATCATCGTGTACTCCTGGTCGGCCAGGTGGGGCAGGTCCAGGTCGGGCAGGCGGGCCGCGTCCGCGTCGGGCGGCGTCAGCCGCTCACCGAGCAAGGTGGCCGCGCCGGAGGCGTCCATGGCCCACTCGGCCCGCATGATCCGGGCATAGCGGCCCTGCGGTCCGAACGCCGCTCCCCCGGCGAGCACCGGGACTCCGGCGCTCTGGCATGAGCTGATCGCGTTGTGCGCGCCGGGCAGCAGCGTCGGGATGGAGGAGGACAGCAGCACCGCCCGCGCGCGGATACGTCGTGCGTGCGCGACCAGATGCTCGGTCCGACCCGCCACCCCCGCAGCCGCAGCACCTCACTGACAAGACGCGCGGGCAGGGAATGCCACTCACCGTCGACGCACGACACCAGGACGCGTCCCACGGACGCCCCGGCGCGGGCGGGGGCGGTGGCCTMGGCCAGGGCGGCGATGCACCGCTCACTGATGGCCGTGGCCGCGTGTTCCTGGGCCACCGTGATGTCATTGGMCKSMYMGGCCCGGCCCACCCGCTCCTGGGCCGGTGCGATCAGTTCGAGCAGGACCCGCTCGGCCGTGGCACACCGCTGCTCGACGGCCGAGGCGTCCGCGGGGGTCTCCGCTGTGGGCTGTGCGGTGTCGAGCGCGCGTCGTGCGACGGCTACGGCTCGTGTCTCGTCGCATTCGACGAGCGCCTGCCACAGTTGCTCGAACGGCTCGGCGAGGGAGTGTGAGTCCCTTCCAGCGGTCATGCATTCCACCTTCTCCGGGTTGGTTCATGCGGAGTTGTTCGTTGTTGTTCGGACGGTTGGGGCGGGGCGCTGATCGCCAGGACGGCCATGTCGTCGCGCGGGCCGTCCCCCACCCATTGGGCGATGATCATCTGCACGCGTTCGGTGACCGCTTCGGCGGGCATCCCCACGCACTGGCCCAGCACGGTGCGCAGCCGGTCCTCGGTGAACATCACGTCGCCCAGCGGCCCGCCGCGCGCCTCGGTGATCCCGTCGGAGTACAGCAGGCAGGTCTCACCGGGTTCCAGGGCGACCTCGGCGGTCCTGAACTCCAGCTCGGTCAGGGCGCCGATCAGTGTGCCGCCGGTCCGGGCCTCCTCCACCTGGCCGCTGGTGCGCAGGATGAGGGGAGCAGGATGACCCGCGCTGGAGACGCGCAGGCGTACCCGGGCACCCTGTCGCACGGCGGAGACGAGGACCATGGTCACGAAGGGTGCCCGGGCCGTGGAGAGCAGCGCGCTGTTGAGGAGGGTCAGTACGCGGGTGTGGTCGGCGACGAAGGGGAGCAGCACCTGGAGTGCGTTGCGGATCCGGCCCGCGGTGGCCGCGGCTTCCAGTCCCTTGCCGCACACATCGCCGAGGACGGCGACGGTCTCGGCTTCCGGGGTGTCGGCGGGGTAGAGGTCGTAGAAGTCGCCGCCGACGCGTTCACCCGCCACCGAGGCGCGGTAGCGGCCGGAGAAGCAGATGCCGTGCACGCGGCCGAGCTGGGGCGGCAGCAGGTCGCGCATGAGCACTTCGGTGCTGTGTGCCTGGCGGGCGTGGCTGCGGGCGACGGACAGGGCGGCGCCGGCGCGGGCGGCGAAGAGCTGGGCGAAGGACTCCTCGGCGGGTGCGAACGAGGCTTCCTGGCGGTGCCGCAGCAGGATCAGGCATCCGGTCGGTACGCCGTGGCCCGGTAGCGGCACCACGACGACCGAACCGATCTCGGCGGCGTCGTCCACGAAGCCCTCCGGTATCGCCCAGGGCGGCACCGCGTGCGGATCGATCCAGCAGGAGGACACCGCGGGGAGCCCCAGCAACGCCTCTGCCAGGCCCGGCAGTTGTCCGGTGTCCAGAGCGATCCACTCCTGGCCCACCGGTCCGCCGGTGGCACAGCGCAGCACGGGGAAGCAGTGTCCGTCGCCCATGCCGACCATGACCGCCGCGTCCGCCAGGTCGCGGGCCGCCCGTTGCACGATCACCGCCATGCAGTGCTCGACGTTGAGCGACACCAGGAGCTCGGACGAGAGTTCCTGGAGCAGTCCGGCTTTGGCCCGCTCGCGCGTCAGCTCACGCGCCGCGTTCGCCGGAGCGGGGTCACGCACCAGCCACCAGGTCAGTGCATCGCCCACGCACGGCCCGGCAAGCGCCTTCACCCGATGTCCGCCGATCCGTCCGGCCGCCCACGCGGCCGGTTCCTCCCTCCCTCCTCGCACCCGCCGCAGGTGTGCCTCGACCAGCCAGGCGGGTGCGACATCGCCCAGGGCTACGCCCACACCTACCCTCGCCAGCAGCACCCCGGCCTGCTCGTTGTACGACAGCACGATGCCGCGCGCGTCCACAGTGACCACCGGATACGGTTCGCCGTGCCGCGCGGCAGGTCCTGCACCACAAGTGTTCTTCTGCTCCGGCAAGGAGACCATCGACTTGAAACCCGCCGAAGCGGATCCCCACCACCCATCCACTTGAAAGCAGGCAACACTCACGTTACCGGTGGCATATGTCTTCGGACTGGCCTTTGCGATACTCCGACATTCGGGCCCCGCCTCCTGCATAATCCGCCCAGCACCGTCGGAGGAAAAGGCGTTGACGGGCTGCGGCGGCCCCCTGTTACCTTTCCAGAGGCCGTGCGAGAGAACGAGGAGGTGGGACCCGTGAACACAGGATCGACATGGGTGCTCCCCTCCGGGGCCACGGTCGGACGGTAAGCAGGATCGTCCGGGAGCGCCGTTCCGTAGCCCTCCCGAAAGGCATGACGACCATGCGCTTCATTTCCGAACAGCGACTCGACGACACCGTCCTCGAACGCGCATTCACTCTCGGCGATATCCCCGGCTTTCTGTGGACACCCGTATCCGCCTCCACCTCCGCCCCGGCGCCGCTGATCCTGCTGGGTCACCCGCCCCTCGGGCTGCACACGATGTACGCCCGGCTGGTGGCGCGGGCCCGGCACGCCGCGGCCGACGGCTTCGCCACGGCGACCATCGAGCTGCCCGGGAGTGGCGACCGCCCCCGCCTGCCCGCGGTCGAGCAGGCCCGCGCCGACCTGCGCCGGGCGCGGGAAGCCGGTGCACCGGTCGACGGCGAGATCGTCGACGCCCTGGTCCTGCCGCTGGTCGAGGCGGCGGTCCCGGAGTGGCGGGCCGCCCTGGACGCCCTCCTCGAACTGCCCGMAATGGGCGGCCCGTTCGGCTACTCGGGGGGAGTGATCTCCATCGGCATCCGGCTCGCGGTGGTCGAGCCGCGCGTCTCGGCGGCCGTTCTCTTCGCCGGGAGCCTGGTGCCCCGCGCCGTGTTCGACGAGGCCCGCCGGGTCACCATTCCGCTGCACGTCCTGCTGCAATGGGACGACGAGGGAAACGACCGGCAGGCCTCCCTTGCCCTGTTCGACGCCTTCGCGTCCAAGGAGAAGTCCCTGCACGCCAATATGGGCGGGCACACCGGCGTACCGCAGTTCGAAGGAGATGCCGCGGCCCAGTTCTTCAAGCGGCATCTGATGCGTTACTGACCTCCCGCGCCACCTGGATCACAGTTCCGGATCAGAGTGCCGGATCAGAGCGCTGATCGCCGATCAACTGCTGGAGGTGGCGGATGAAGTCCGGGTCGTCGAGGCGGGCATCGGCGACCCGGTCGCGCACCTCGCTGAGGAGCCATTCCACCAGCTCCGCGGTGGCGTGGTACTCACCGTAGAACCCCAGCCTCAGGTCGTTGATCCTGCACTCGAACAGGACATCGTCCAGCAGGTCCGCCACGTGCGCGTCAGCGGCCGGGGTCCGGGTGGCGGTCCACACATCCAGCCACGGGCGCAGGCTGTCGGTGGCGACAGTGACGAGGGCGAGGGTGTCCTTGACGGGCACCGGGCTGGGGTGGGTGTGCAAGGTCGCCCGCCACCACGCGGTCCAGACCTGGCGAAGGGCGTCGGCCTGGGGCGCGTCCCAGGTGCTCCAGCCCGCCTCGACCAGGCGGGTAGCGATCAGTTCCTCGAAGACCTCGGACCGACCTGTGACAAGGGGACGGATGATGCGCGGGACGAGACGGCGGTAGAGACGCGGGAAGTCGTCCCAGTGGCTGGGCACCTCTCCGGCGGCCGCGGACACCATGTCGTCGGGTATGAGGTGCAGCGGCCCGGAGAGTTCGGCGAGGCCCTCCTCGCCGTAGCAGTTGGTGCAACCGCCGACGGGGAACGGCTCTTCGAAGGCGAAGGCGCGATCCAGTGCGTTGAGGGCTGTCATCAGCTGCTGGTGGTGCGACATGGCGACCCGCTGGGGGACTCCGTCCGGCTGACCGGCGAAGAGCGCAGGCTATCACCCGGTGCCGGGGCGCCGGGCAGTGGCACGGGCCCCGCCCTGTCCGTACGGCTCTGACCTGCCTATAGGCTCCTCCGCGTCGCCATCCATGTAGGAGGAAGCAACACCATGCCCGCGTTCAAGCGCACTGCCGTGGCCCTGCTCGCCGCCGCCGCTGTCACCGGCACCACGCTCGCCACCGCCACCACGGCCTCCGCCGCGAGCTACCACTGCAAGAGCAGCAAGGCCTCCGTCGACAACCCGGCGTACAGCGGTCCGTGGGCCGACAACTACAACTTCACCGTCAAGCTGTGCGCCAAGCGTTCCGGCGGCTACATCTACACCAACGCCCGGGTCGACTTCGAGGGTCCCGTCTCCTACGTCAACCAGACGGACGTGCTCGACGCCGCCCGGTTCCACCTCCAGACCAAGAAGTCGGTCTCCGGCACCGACCCGGTCGTGAAGGCGGCGAACTACACCGGCCTCGAGTACAAGCTGGAGCACGGCAACACCGCGGGCAACGGGTCGTACACGACCGGAACGATGAAGTACAAGGCGGGCTCGGGCCGCTACCTCGCCGACGGCATCATCCAGCTCGACTGGAACCGCGACGGCAAGGCCTACCGCAACACGAACTTCACCGCGTCCCCGACCGTGTGACGTCCGCCCTCGACCGCCGCCGCAGGGGCTGTGCCTCCCTGTCCCTGACACGGAACAGGTGCAGCCCCAGCGGCAGCAGCAGAAGGGGCAGGGCCGCCCAGGCCGCCCCGGGCGGGCGGAACCGGCCCAGGGGCGTCCAGGAGTCGGCTGCGTAGCCAAGGGTCACATAGGCATCGCCTTCGACGGCCCGGGTCTCCAGGGTGACCCCGGTGGGGTCGTTGTCGTCCCCGGGTTCGTAGAGACCACCGAGCGCGTAGTAGCGCCCGTACCGGGACCGGCCCTCCTCGCTGAAGTGGACGGTGACCTGCTGGCCGTCCGAGAAGGCGGCGGACCGGCCGTGGGCCGACCGGTCCCAGGTGAACACGCATCCCATCCCCCTGCCCTGCACACAGCTGCTGGGCAGCGCCATGCTGACGGGGTGCCCGTAGCGCATGGCGTAACCGGCCGAACCGTGCACGGACGAGGCGACCGCGCCGAACACGGCCAGCAGTACGGCGGCGGCCACCGGCAGTACGGTGAGCGTCACCCGGGCGCGGAGCAGGGCGAGGACCGCGGTGGCCGCCGCGGCCACCGCGGTGACGGCCAGCAGCGTCAGCCCCGACCGGTGAGCCCCCGGCCCGGCTGCGAAGGCACCGGCGCTCAGACACCCGGCCGCCAGCGCCACCGCGCCCGCCACGTGCAGCGCCAGCGGCAGGCCGCGTGTCCCGCCGGCGTACCGCACACCGGGGACCGCCGCTGCCATCAGCGCGCAGAGGGCGGCGATCGCCAGGGCACTGATGCTGTCGGCCACCACGTCGGCCATCGCCAGTTCCAAAACGACGATGGCCGCCAGGACGACGAGGAGATTGCAGCAGGCCAGGGGCGTGATCTCGTCGGGGCCGCCGCCGTGCGGGTCCGCTGAGTTCTTCTCCAGCGTGACCCGCTTGGTGTCCTTCGGGTCTCCCTCTCCCCAGAGGGTGAGCACGGCCGCGAAGGGCACTCCCACCACCGCTGCCACGATCGCAGCCAGGATGCCTTGAACCACCGTCATGTGCGCCCCTTCTTCGTCTTCCGGATGCGGACCAGGAACCGCAGCACCACCACCCCGGTCAGTGCGGCCCCCACCGGCACGAGCCACCGCTCCACCACGGCCGTCCTGCCCCGGTCGTCCCGCTCCCCCGCCGTCACGGCCGGTCCCGGGACCCGGCTCTCCCTGGCCGGGACGCCACCGCCGAACCAGATCTGTCCCTGGGCGCGGTCGCGTGTCGGCGCGTCGAGCGACCGGCCGACGTCGCGGGCCAGGGTGGGCCAGGCTCCCCTCATCCGGTCGCCGCTCACGGCGGTGAGACGTACGTCGGTGAAGTCGACGCCACCGTAGAGGTAGGTCTTCGTGTAGACGCGGTCGTGCTTGCGGGTGCGGTGGGTCACCGTGAACTCGCCCTTGGAGTAGGAGCGCACATACGCGTCGAAGGTGTCCCTCGGCTTCCACTTCCCGCGCGTGGCGTACGCGTCGATGTCACCGCCGTCGATCAACTCCCCGTAGGTCGTGCTCTTGCGCAGGCTCAGCTCCCGGTACCACTCGGCGGCGACGCGGCTGAGGTACACACGGCGCAGGTCGGCGTAGTCCGGGGAGGTGTTCACCGCCTCGATGACGCGGGGCAGGATCATCCGCCGGAACAGGGATTCGTTGTGCTCCTGGACGTGCGCGGACTGCCGCGGGCACGCGGTGGTACCGGCGGCACCGCGCTGCCCGCGGTACTGCGTCTCCATCTGCACGTCCAACGGTGCTTCGAGGATGTGCAGTTCGTCGCCCCGGGTGTGCACCGTCGCGGGCTCGGGGACGATCCAGGTGCGAAACGACGTGCATGTGCCCTTCAGCGACCGCCAGTACTTCGCGCCCCGCTTGGTGTCCGGGTGGATCAGCTTGCCGGTGGTCTTCTTGAGCAGCAGATCCGCGTCCAGCAGTGCACGGCCGGTGTCGGTGCGGCCGAGGCGGGCGTCGATGACGCGGTCGGGTTCGTCGGGGTTGAGGTTGACCCAGAAGGTCGACGGCTTCAGTCGCAGCCAGGTGAAGAAGGAGTCCGAAGCCGTACGCGCGTCGGCGAGGCCGGTGAGCGAACTCCCCCTGCCCGCGGCGCCCGACGCCGTGACGGGCGCCCGGAAGGCGTAGCGCAGGCTGTGGCCCGGGCCCGGGTCGGCCAGGTAGCGCAGTTCGAGCCGGGTGAAGTCGATGCCGCCGGAGTCCTGGGCACCGGCGGCGAGTCCCCGCGCGAGGCCTCCGGCCTTCTGCGGACTCGGCTCACCGCAGCCCGCGGCGCGGCGCGCGGTGAAGGCGGCACGAAGCACACCGGAGCCGGTGCCGGGCGCGGTGCCGGGGCGCCGCACGCTGTGCGCCCGCGTCGGAGGACAGTCCGGCGGACGGGCGGTGAACAGGTGGCCGGCCGCTTGCCTCAGCGCCGCGTTCCCCGCCTCGAACTCCCCGGTGTCGTAGCCGGAGTCCGGGTGGATGATGCGGACGTGGGGGTCTCCCTCGTACAGTCGCGCGACCGCCTCGGCCTGGTCCTTGTTGTCCGCCACGAAGATCACGTTGTCGGCCTGCTTGATGAGGTTGCGGACCTTGGGGTTCATGCCCAGCTTGTTGTTCACGGTGCTGGTGACGCGCTTGAGGACTTCTGGGGTGGTCTTGCGCTGCGAGGTGCCCGTCACGTCCACGAGGGAGACACTGAGGAGCCGTCCACCGCTCCAGGCGAGCTTGAGCAGATCTGCGGTCGTGCCGGAGATCGCGCCCGGGCCGATGGTCCCCTTGCGGACGTACTTCTCGGTGTCGTGCTGGGCGACGTAGGTGAAGCCTGTCTTCGTCCTGGGGTCGAAGGCCATCCCCGTCTTCTCCATCTGTTCGATGATGAAGAGGCGGGCGGCGATCGCGTAGCTGTTGTCCCCCGTGGCCCCGATGCGGTGCGGGACGCCGTTGGCATCGATGATGAAGTCGTGGCCGTCCATGGTGGTCTCCGAGAGCGGAGGCCCCCACTCGGTGTACAGGGGCGGGACGGCCGGATCACCGGCCCCCGCCGCCGGTGCCGTGCCGGATCCGGCGCCGAGCAGCGCCGCGACGGCCGCGAGGACCATCAGGACCAGCGCCGCGCGGAATCGGCGTCCGGGTGGGCCCGCCCTGGGGCGGAACACGTTCCATCGATGCATCAACGACCACACCCCATGCTGCGCTCGCCCGACCTGCTTCCCAGGCCTGATCACTACACCGTCCCTCGGCTGCGACGCCGTTCACCGTGAACTTGTTGCGCCGAAAGGATGAAGCGCTGGGGGCATGGTTGATGCAAGCCCGGTCGGAACGGTTCAGTCCCGGTCGGTTCTGCTCAGGGTGCCGGTGACGCTGATGCCGGGGGCGAGTCGTCGCGACGTGCGGGGCAGGGGGACCTCGGTGAGCTCGCCGTCGTAGAGCATCCAGAGGCCGAAGCAGTCGTCCTCCTCGTCGCGCACGAGAACCTGGACGGAGTGCGGGTCAGGCCACGGCAGGGACTGCAAGTGGTCGAGAAGCAGGTACCAGTTGTGCCGGACGAACTGCACGACCCAGGCGTAACACAGCGGTGAACCGGGGCCGGTGCCCGCGAAGACGGAGTCGTCGACGGGGGTGAAGCACTGGTACCACTCGCGCTCGGGGTCCGGTCGGGTCAGCGGCTCCATCACCTCCTCCGCGTCGCGGGCGAGAACGATGACCTCCGCGTATCTGCTCATGGGCTCAGTGTGTCGTGCTGCGCAGCCCGGCACGGCCGCGCCGAGCCCTCACCCGGCAGCGGCGGTGACCCCCGTGTGCCTCACATGGCCGCCAGGTGCGGGAAGGGCTTGCGGCACGCCGTGCACCACAACATCGCCCGGCGGCTGGACGGCCCGAAGGTGTGGTGCGCCCGGGTGGCCCGCGAACCGCAGTGGGTGCAGGGCGCGCCTCCCGCCTCAAGGGCGGCCGGCGGCGTGCCGGGGGCCGGGGACACGGGCGGGGCGATGCSGTTGGCCTTGAGCTTGCGGCGTCCCTCGGGGCTGATGCGCTCCGTGGACCAGGGCGGGGACAGCACCTGCCGGATGCGGCCGTCCGGGTGGCCGCAGGCGACCAGGACGTCCCGTACCGCCGCGTTGATCGCGGGCAGTGCGGGACAGCCGAGGTAGGTGGGTCTGATCTGCACCTCCAGGATTCCGCTCAGGTCCGGGGCGACCAGGCCCACGACACCCAGTTCCCCCAGAGTGATCACCGGCAGCTCGGGGTCCGGGAGCGCCTCCACCCGCTCGCGCACCTCCCGCAGCGAACTTCGGGTGGTGGTCGGGTGCGGCTCAGTCATGGGGTGGCTCCAGGGGTCTCTCGTGTGTCGTGTACGAATTGCGGCGCGCTCCGCTCGTGCGTCCCGTGCGGTCGAGCGGGCGTGCGGCAGGGGCCCCGCTCCCGGCGCGCGGGCGTGCGCGCGTCGGCGCCGCCCGTCTTGGTGTCGGGCGGCGCCGACAAGGGGCGCGGGGTCAGTGCAGGGTGCCGGGTGGGCGAAAAGCGCCAGGCGCGGTCAGAGCGCGTGTGCGGGAAGCGTCCGGTACGTCTCGGCGAGCCGGGTCACCACCGGGTGGGTGGCGGGGTACTCCCGGTGGTCGATGCGCGTGATGGGGCGGACACCGATGGCGGCGTTGGTGGCGAACGCCGCCTCGCACGCGTCGAGTTCGGTCAGGTCGAGCAGGTCCGTGGGGTCTCCCCCGGCGCGGCGCAGGAGTTGCCGGGTCGTGCCGGAGAGGATGTCTCCCCCGGGCCAGACGACCGTACCCTCGCGCACCAGGCCGATGTTCCAGGTGCCGCCCTCAAGGACTTCGCCGTCGTGCCCGGTGAACAGCACGTCGTCGTACCCCTCCCGCTGGGCGCGACGGCGGAGCCGCAGGGCGGGCCCCAGGGCGACCGACTTGACCTCGGGCAGGTCGCGGCGGTGGGCCGTGGTGCGTACGCGCAGGGGGCCGGGATCGGCCTGCGGGGCCGGTCGCGCGGTGACCAGAATGCGCGGATGGGCGTCCGCCGCGATGGTGGCGAGGTTCAGTGCCGGGTCGAACACGGTGACCCGGACGATCCGGCGGCCCTGTTCCGGTGCGGCCCTGCGGGCCAGGGTGCGCACGCGGTCGGGGTCGAGTGCGGTGTCGAAGAGGACCCGGCAGTCGCGGATCAGTCGCTCCAGGTGGAGGTCCAGGCCGCGCACTCGGCCGTCCTCCACCAAAAGGGTGCTGAAATGGCCGTAGTTGGTCAGGGCCAGGGCGGCCAGCGCATCGTCCGTGGCCGGCCGTCCGTCGATTTCGATCATTGGGTCACTTCGTCCGGGCCGGTCACTTGATGTAGTCCTCGACGACCTTGGGCGGCCAGGTGCCGACCTTGAGGACGCCCATGGAGTAGGCGCGGGAGACCAGGGCGGCGCGGTTGGGCACCTTCAGGGCCCGGAGCAGTCCGGTGACGTGGTACTCCACGCCCTGGCGGCTGAGGAAGAGCCGGGAGGCCAGCGGGATGGTGGAGACACCGGCGGCTATGCCCTCCAGGATGCGGGCGTCTATCTCGCTGAGGAGCTTCTTCGGCGGTGCCATCTCCTCGGCGCCCTCGGGGCGTTCGTCGGTGGGGGACATCACCACCAGGATCGCCGCGACGTCGGGGGTGTGGCCGCCCTGGACGGCCATGGCGCGCAGCGGGAGCGCGGAGGCGGTGGACTCCTGGCCGACGGCGATGACCTCGGTGAGGAAGCGCTGGCGCTTGCCCTCCAGCATGCGGGAGAACTGCTGCATCAGCGGGGGCCGGACGCTGGGGTGGATCAGGTCGCAGAAGTGCTGGCCGCAGAGGCTGGCGGCCGGTCCGCCGAAACGGCGGTCGAACTCCTGGTTGACCTGCTGGATGGTGAGCGCGGGATCCAGGCAGGCGATGTAGGCGTCAGCCCGGTCGAAGCCGTCGGTGTGACCGTCCGCCGGCTCAGAGGTGTCGAGCGGACCGAAACCAGAGGTGCGGTCCATGAGCGTGGCGTGGGGGGTCGGCGCCAAGACACTCAAACCTTTCTTCTATCGGTGCGTTGGGGAGGCGAAATACCGGTGATGCGCGAGGGATTCCGGGCCCGGGGCCGGTCCCGGAAAAAGAGGTTGCGAAGAAAAGGAAGACGTTTGGATATTACGAAGGCGCTCGATGGCGGGTCAACGCACCACCGGCCTGACCTGCTAATACTGTGGTGACTCTTTCGGTGGGTTCGGTTCCGCACCGAAGAGGTTCGGTGGGGAAGGTTCGGTGCGCGGGGCGAACCCTTCGGCACCGCGCCGACCGGGGGTAACGCCCACAGAACCGCTTGAATCGGACGGCGTTCTCACTCTGCGGAACAGCGCCATCACCGCAGGACACCGGCCGCCTCCGCGAGGCGCGGGGGAAGTCCGACCCCTTACCGGGAGACACCGAACCAGAAAGCGATTACCGCATCGCGGCCACGTACGGGGCGGGGCAAACGGAAACGCCCGGGGCGCGCCCCGAATATACGGGGATCACGGCCCGGGCGCCTCATCCAAGGGTTACTTGTGGAAACTCTGGCTTTCCGCGCGGGAAATGAGGGCGATGAGTTCCCGGCGTCCGGGAATGCCCAGTTTCCGGTAGGAGTGGGTGAGGTGTTTTTCGATGGCGCGGGAGCTGACGCCCAGCTCCGCGGCGATCTCCTGGTTGGTCAGGCCCTGGCAGGCGTGGCCCGCGACCCGGCGCTCGGTCGGGGTGAGCATGCTCTCGGGCGACACCGTGTACACGGGGGTCCTCGCGGTGCCGCGGGTGGCGCGCTCGGCCAGCAGGGGTGCGCCGCAGGCGGTCGCCAGCGTGGCGGCCTCCCGGGCGAGGGCCTCCGGCTCGGGCCCGCTGCCCAGGCGTTCGGCGAGCGAGAGCAGCGCCCTCGCCAGTTCGAGCTGGTTGGCGGAGCCGCGCAGGACGGTGACCGCCTCGCGCAGCCGGGCGGTGCCGCGCCCGCCTTCCTCCAGCCGGCCGAGCAGCCGCAGGGCCCGGCCGACGCCGACGGGCGCTCCCCACTGTTCGGCGCGGGCGTGCTCCTCCTCGGCCAGGACGCGGGCGGCGCGGGTGTCGCCCATGCGGCGGTGGACGCTGATGGTCCAGGGCCGCCAGGGGAAGAGGACGGGGTTGTGCCAGCCCGCGGCCTCCATCTGCCGCCCGCAGGACTGCAAGGAGTCAAGGGCTCCGGTGTGATCGCCCCCGGCGCTCTCGCGTACGGCCTCCAGGAGGCGGAGCAGGCCGGTGAGGGGCAGGCCCTGGGGGCGGGTGCGGTCGACGCGGTGCAGGACGCGTTCGGCGAGGGAGGGGTCGCGGGACTCCAGGGCGACCATGGCGTGGGTCATGGTGGCGACCGTGCCCAGGGAGTGGTGGCCCGATTCGGTCATGCCCAGCGCCGTCTCGGACTGTTCGCAGGCCTGGGCGAGTCGGCCGCGGCCCAGGTGGACGAG
>NZ_JASKYR010000166.1:0-11946 GCF_041028215.1 Streptomyces flavofungini | reverse complement strand
CGACCCCTTCTGGACCACCGGCGAGGGCGGGCTCGGCGGCAGCACCGTCGACGTCGGCGCCGATCTGACGCTGCCGCTGTGGGGGTACTCCCTGGGCAAGCGGACCGGCGTCAGCTACCTCACGCCCACCGGCATCGGCACGACCCTCGCCTTCACCGCCCCCGGCGGCCGGCTGCGCGCCACCGCCGAGCACACCTTCGACGCGGGGGAGGGCACCCGGGATTACTCCGTCTCCTTCGCCCTCACCGACGGCGGCCCGGTGGCACCCGCCGCCGACTACCGCTCCTACCTCGCCGAGCGCGGGAAGCTCGGCAGCCTGCGGCGGAAGATCGGGAAGAACCCGGCCACCGGACGGCTCCTCGGCGCCTTCCACGCCTACACCTGGGGCGCCGCCCGCCGGGCCCCCGCCGTCGCGGAGCTCAAGAGGCTGGGCATCGACCGCATGTGGCTCGGCTACGACGGGGAGCCCTACCCCGGCAGGGCGGCGGTGAGCGCGGCGAAGAAGGCCGGGTACCTCATCGGCCCCTACGACTCCTTCGCCAACGGGCAGGACCCGGCGACCGCCGACGCCCCGAACGCCGTCTGGCCCGGCACCGTCTACCCCGACTTCTGCGTACGCGACGCCGAGGGCGCCCCGGAGACCGGCTTCGGCGGCCGCGGCTGCTACCTCAGCTCGCGCGCCTTCGAGCGGGCCGAGCCGCGCCGCCACTACCTCCGCGACCGCACCCGGGCCATGACCGCCAACGGCTCGAACAGCTACTTCCTCGACGTCGACGCCACCGGTGAGCTCTTCCGCGACCACGGCGAGGGCCACCGGATGACCAAGGGGCAGGACCGGGCCTACCGCCTGGCGCGGATGCGGCGCATCGCGGGCCGGGGCCTCGTCCTCGGCTCGGAGACCGCCCAGCCCTGGGCGAACGAGGCACTCGCCTTCGACCACGGCGGGGCCACCCCGGTCGCCGACGGCCTGTGGAAGCTCCAGAAGGACCGCGAGAAGTGGGGCGGCTACGTCCCCGCGAACGCCCCCGGCGTCTTCTTCAGGCCCGTCGACCTCCCGGCCGGCCTGGCCGAGGCGATGTACGACCCCCGCTACCGCGCCCCGCTCTACGAGACCGCGCTGCACGGCTCGCTGGTGAACACCGAGCGCTGGGAGCTCTCGTACGAGAAGCTGCCCCGGCAGAAGAAGGACCGGGCGCTGCTCGCGATGCTCTACAACATTCCGCTCAACTACGTCCTGGACGGCGCCTCGCTGAAGGAGCACGGCCGGGAGATGGCCGCGCTCCAGAAGTACTTCTCGCCCCTGCACCGGGCCGCGGGCACCGAGCGGCTCACCTCCTTCCACAGGCTGACCGGCGACCGCACGGTCCAGCGCACGGTCTTCGGCAGGGGCACGCTGACCGTCACGGCCAACTTCGGCACCACCGCGTACGAGGGGCTGCCGGGCGGCTGCGCCGACGCCCGCCTCAAGGGCGACGACGCGCCGCGCCGGCTCTGTCCGGCGGAGCTCACCAGGAGCTAGGCCCTAGGGGCGCAGCTCCTGGGTGCAGCACTTCACACTGCCGCCGCCCTTGAGCAGCTCACTCAGGTCCATCCCGATGGGCTCGAAGCCACGGGACCGCAGCGGGTCGTAGAGCCCGACCGCGGCCTGGGGGAGCAGGACGTGGCGGCCGTCGGAGACGGCGTTGAGGCCGAGCGCCTCGGCGTCGGGCTCCTCGGCGATCAGCGCGTCGGGGAAGAGCCGCCGCAGGACCGCCCGGCTGCCCGGCGAGAAGGCGGCGGGGTAGTACATGACCTCGTCCGCCGCGTCGTCCAGGACGGCGAGCGCGGTGTCCAGGTGGTAGTAGCGGGGGTCGATCAGGTCGAGGCCGATGACCGGGCGGCCGAAGAACTCCTGTGCCTCGCCGTGCGAGAGCGGGCTGGCCCGGAAGCCGCGCCCGGCGAGTACGTAGGAGGACGTGACGGCGAAGTCGCCCTCGCCCTCGTTGATGTGCAGGGGCTCGTGGAGCTCGGTGAAGCCGTGGTCGCGGAACCACTCCAGGTGGGCCGCGGCCTCCGCCTCGCGCTCGCGGTAGGCGAAGCGGGCGCCGAGCACCCGTCCGTCGACGACGGTCGCGCCGTTCGCCGCGTAGACCATGTCCGGCAGCTCGCGGCGGGGGACGAGCTCCTCGACGGTGTGGCCGAGCGAGCGGTAGCGGTCACGCAGGTCTTCCCACTGGGCGACGGCCAGCGGTACGTCGACGGGCTTGGCGGGGTCCATCCAGGGGTTGATGGAGTAAGTGACCTTGAAGTGTGCCGGTGGGCACATCAGATAGCGCCGGGGTGTGGCGCGCCGAGGAGAGCGAGGAAAACGGGACAACGAAGGCTCCTCACGACCGCAGGGTCAGGTGCTGCCCCGGGTGGGGTCAGCTCAGCCCATGGTGAGGCAGGAGCCGCCCGTTGTGGGGCAGTTGCTGTCATGGTGCGGTGCGGGCCCGCTCCGCGCTGTGCACCGAACGGGTGGTTGCCCGGCCATTCGACGAGACGCCGCGTCTTGTAAAGACGGTACGTCTCGGACCGGCGCTGCTACATTCGAAGGCATGGCCCAGAAGACCGTCCCTGACTCCACGCGCCGCAGCGAACGTTCGCGCCGCGCCATCTACGACGCCGCCCTCGCCCTCGTCCACGAGACCGGATACGCCAAGCTGACGATCGAGGCCATCGCCGCACGCGCGGGCGTCGGCAAGCAGACGATCTACCGCTGGTGGCCGTCGAAGGGCGCCGTCCTGCTCGACGCCTTCCTCGACCTCGCCGCACAGGCCAACGCCGAGGCGAACGAGAAGGCGGGCCACGAGGTGGTCCAGGCCGAGATCACCGACTCCGGCGACCTGGAGGCGGACCTCAAGTACGTGATGCGCGCCACCGTCGACGAGTTCAACGACCCCAAGTACGACGCGCCCTACCGCGCGCTCGCCGCCGAGGGCCTCCTCAACCCCGAGCTCGGCGCCGAGTTCGTGGAGAAGCTCCTCGAACCGCAGCTCCAGCTCTTCGTCCGGCGGGTCCGCGCGGCACAGGAGGCGGGGCACGTGCTGCCGGACGTGGACCCCCGTATCGCCCTGGAGCTGTGGTCGAGCCCGCTCGCGCAGCGCTGGCTGATGCGCTCGGGCCCCCTCACCCACGACTACGCGGACAAGCTCGTCGAGTACGCGCTGTACGGCATCGCCCCTTCTCGACCGTAATACGGCGGAATATCACCCGAGGTTGCTGTCGTCCCGGTCACCCCGGTTGTCGGCTCCGGCCCCCGAAGGCGCAGGATGGTGGGACCATGGGTCATGCTTTCGGCACAACGGCGAGGTGAGGGGCTAGATGGTCGCGGAGTTCGGCAGCCGGTCCGGCGGGCGGAGCAGGTTTTCCCAGTGGCTGCGCCGTCCCCCCAAGGACACGGCGGGTGATGAGCGGGCCCGCGAGGACCTGCTGCTCGCCGCCGCGGCGGCCGGATTCCCCCTCGCCCCCGCCGCGTATCCCTCGGGGTACCGGTGTTCGTGCGACCGCATCGGCTGCCCCACGCCCGCCCGGCACCCCGTCTCCTTCGCCTGGCAGACGCAGTCCACGACCGACCGCGGCCAGATCGAGCGCTGGGCCCGCCATCAGCCGCAGGCCAACTTCATCACCGCGACCGGCATGGTCCACGACGTCCTCGACGTGCCGCTCGACGCGGGCCGCGAGGCCCTTGAGCGGCTGCTCGCCGCCGGTATCGAGGTCGGTCCCGTCGCCGAGTCCGACGACGGCCGCATGCTCTTCTGCACCGCGACCCGCGGCACCCCCGAGGACGAGGACGAGTGGTGGCCGTGTGAGCTCGACTGCCACCCCGAGACGATGGACGAGCACCCCGGCCTGCGCTGGCACTGCCGCGGTTCCTACGTCCTCGTACCGCCCGCCACGCTCCCCGGCGACCTGGGGATGCGCTGGGTGCGCGGCCCCGAGCACCCGCTGCCCGACCCGCTGACGCTCCTGGAGACGCTCACCGACGAGTGCGCCCGGGTCGCGGGCGAGCCGCAGCAGGACGCCGCGGCCTGGCCGCTGCGGGGCTGACCCCGGCCGGGGCCGTCAGTCCCCCTTGGCCCCGGTGAGGCCCTGGATGCGGCCGATGAAGGCCACCTTGCCGCCGCGCTCCGCGGGGTCGACGACGACCTGGTTCGAGACGCGCTCCAGGGTCACCGACTGCTTGGCCTCGCCCTTCAGGAGCGCCTTCACGTTCGGGTCCAGCTTCAGGTCGAGCCCCTTGGCCGCCGTCTGCTTCTCGTAGTGGTGCGTGGAGAAGAAGACCATCGCGCCACCGTCCTTGGTGCGCAGCCCCACGGGCGCGAACATGCCGCCGTTCATCGGGTAGTCGAGGTACTGCACGCCCACGCCGAGCCGCTTGGTGTTGCGGTCGCGGAACGCCTTCCACTTCGTGGTGTGCGGGCCGGGCTCGAAGGCGGAGCCGCCCGACTTCAGATACGCCGTGTACTTCTCGCCGAGATCCTTCGGCCTCAGCGCGAGACCCGCCTCGCCGGCCGGCACCGGCTCGGCCCAGCCGTCCGCGTCCTTCTTCAGTTCGGGCATGTCACGGGGCGCGACGAGGTTCAGATAGGACGCCTCCCAGAGCTGGTCGGGCCCGCCCTTGGTGAAGATCCACACCCAGCGGACGTCCGAGCGGCGGTTGGCCTCGGTGTCGGCCATGAACCAGCGCGGCCAGCCGGCCTTCTTCGGGATCGCGTACGTGACGTCCGACAGCTCAAGCGGCACGTGGGAGGGGTTGCCGTCGGGGTGCTGCACGCGCTTGGCCTCCAGACCGCCCTGGTTGATGGCGCCCAGCGGTCCGGTGACGCGGCCCGCGTCCAGCGCCGGATCGAAGGCCTTGTCGGCCTTGTTGTACGCGGTGAGGAACTCCTTGAGGGCGCGCTTCGCCTCGGACTTCGTGGCCGAGGGCACGACCTCGCGCTCGCCGTGGACGGTCACGCAGCCGCTCGCGGTCAGCGCCAGCGCGCTCACCGCCGCCGACGCGAGCACCGGACGGCCCAGCACGCGAACCCTGCGAACCTTGCTCATCGGATGTCCTCACCTACCCCTTCCCGGGGCCGAACCATATCGGGCCCGGGAAGGGGTGCGGCCAGGCGGTCGGGGTTCAGGGAGTCTGGAGGTTCCCGGCGTAGACCCAGGCGCGCGAGCTGGAGGCGTTGGGGTCGCCGTAGTACCACTTGTTGCCGTGCTTGTTGGTGGTGTAGCAGCGGGCGTAGAAGCCCTCGAAGCTGGAGAGGTGCTTCTTCTTGGTGTAGTTGGAGCCCGGTCCGCTCCACGTCTGGGCGCCGAACGACGAGGCGATCATCTGCGTGTTCCTGATGTTCACCGTGCAGGCCGAACCGCCGACGGCGGAGGCGCCGGTCGCCGTCATGAGCGTGCCGCCGAGCGCCAGCGCCGTGGCCGCGGTCACCGTGGCCAGAGTCTTCCCGAGACGGGAACTACGCATGGGTATGTCCTTGTTGGCTAGTTGATCAATGGACGAACGGCGATCATAGGCACGGGAGTTCGGCCCGCGACGGGCCGGGTCAGCCCTGTTCCGGAACCGTTGCTTTGTCCGCGTTCTGTGCCGCACGCGGAGTCCGTCCCGCTGGGGCGAAGAAGAACAGCAGGGTCGGGACCAGGTACAACAGCCAGATCACGACCTGGATCACCGTCGGGTCGGGCTGGAAGTTGAAGACGCCCTTCAGAAGGGTGCCGTACCAGCTGTCCGGCGGGATCGTCGCGCTGATGTCGAACGCCTTGCTCTGGAGGCCGCCGATGAACCCCGCCTCCTGGAGGTCGTGCACGCCGTAGGCGAGGACGCCCGCCGCCACCACGACGAGCATCGCGCCGGTCCACGTGAAGAACTTCGCGAGGTCGATGCGGACCGCGCCCCGGTAGAACAGCCAGCCGAGCGCGACCGCCGTGAGCAGGCCGAGGACCACACCGAGCAGCGGCCCGTGCGAACCGTCGCTGGAGGCCCGCACCGACGCCCACACGAACAGCGCCGTCTCCAGGCCCTCCCGGCCCACCGCGAGGAACGCCGTGGCCACCAGCGCCGCCGTGCCCATCCGGAGCGCCGCGTCGAGCCTGCCGTGCAGCTCGGCCCGCAGGTGCCGCGCCGTGCGCCGCATCCAGAAGACCATCCACGTCACCAGGCCCACCGCGACGATCGACAGCGAACCGCCGAGCGCCTCCTGCGCCTCGAACGTCAGCTCCCGCGAGCCGAAGGTCAGCGCGCACCCGAAACCGAGCGCCAGCGCCACCGCGACCCCGATGCCCGTCCACACCGGCACCAGCGCGTCCCGCCGCTCCGTCTTCACCAGATAGGCGATGAGGATGCAGACGACCAGACTGGCCTCAAGACCCTCGCGCAGACCGATCAGATAGTTGCCGAACACCGGCGCTCACGCCCCCTCGGAGAACAGGCCCCTGCCCCACCAGTCGTCCTTGTCACGGACGCCCGGCGGGACCGCGAAGACCGCGGAGCCCACGTGCTGGATGTACTCGTTGAGCGCGTCGGCGCGCGCCAGGTTCCGCTGGACCGGGATGAAGCCGGTGCGCGGGTCCCGCTGGTAGGCGAGGAAGAACAGCCCGGCGTCCAGGCGGCCGAGCCCATCGGTGCCGTCCGTGAAGGAGTAGCCGCGGCGCAAAATCGTCGCCCCGTCGTTGGCGTCGGGGTGGGCGAGCCGTACGTGCGCGTCCGGCTTCATCGCCTTCAGGAACGGCTCGTCGCGCTCCTTGGCCTTCCCGACGGGCGCGCCCGCCTTCTTGTCGCGCCCGAACACGTCCTCCTGCTCGCCGAGCGAGGTCCGGTCCCAGGTCTCGACGTTCATGCGGATGCGCCGCGCCACCAGGTACGAGCCGCCCGTCATCCAGCCCGGCCCGTCCTTCTCCCCGGCCCACACATGCCGGGCGAGGGCGGCCGGGTCGGTGCCGGAGATGTTGCGCGTGCCGTCCTTGAACCCGAAGAGGTTGCGGGGGGTCTGCGCGTCCGGCGTCGTGGAGGAGGTCTTGCCGAAGCCGAGCTGCGACCAGCGCACGGCGACCTTCCCGAAGCCGATGCGGGCGAGGTTGCGGACGGCGTGCACGGCGACCTGCGGGTCGTCCGCGCAGGCCTGCACGCACAGGTCGCCGCCGCTGCGCCCCTTGTCGAGGTTGTCGCCGGGGAACTTCGGCAGGTCGACCAGGGCGTCGGGACGCCGGTCCGCGAGGCCGAACTTCTGGAACAACGAGGGTCCGAAGCCGATGGTCAGGGTCAGCCGTGACGGCTTGAGGCCGAGGGCCTCACCGGTGTCGTCCGGCGGCGCCTCGGCGAGCCCGCCGTACGCGCCCTCGCCGACCGTGTGCCCGGCCGTCATCCGCGCCGCGGCGGCCGTCCAGTCCTTCAGGAGCCGCACGAACTCCTCGCGGTCGTCCGTCTTCACGTCGAACGCCGCGAAGTGCAGGCGGTCCTGCACGGCGGTCGCGATACCGGCCTGGTGCGGGCCGTGGAAGGGGACGGCCGCCCCCGCCTCGGCGGCGGCCGACACCTCGTCGCCGCCGGTCAGCGCGACCGCGCCGCCCGCCGCCGCCGCGCCGACCGCGAGTCCGGCGCCGCCCCAGCCGAGCAGCGTGCGCCGCGACGGCGTACGGGATTCGTCCTTGGGCACGGCTGTGTTCCCCCTGCCGGTCACTTCGTCTTCGCGACGGCGCCGGCGAGCTTCGAAAGGGGCTCGGCGAGCGCGTTCACGCCGTCGTGCAGCTCCTTGCGGTCCGCCTTGCCGACCTTGTCGTAGGAGGTGTACGCGTAGGAGTCCGGGCCGCCGTGGCGGTACGCGGCGAGGAGCTTGTCCAGGGCGGCGAACTGCTTGTCCAGCTCCTTGGTCAGCTCCGCGTCGTTCTCGGCGACGACGGGCTTCAGGAGCGCGTACGACTTGTAAGCACCCTCGACGTTGGCCTTGAAGTCGACCAGGTCGGTGTGGGAGTAGCGCTCCTCCTCGCCGGTGACCTTGCCGGTGGCGACCTCGTCGAGCAGCTCCTTGGCGCCGTTGGCCATGGAGGTCGGGGTGATCACGGCCTTGCCGACGCGGTTCTGCCAGTCCTTCAGGTCCTTGTCGAGCAGGGTCGCGAGCTCCTTCTCCCGCTTGCCGATCCTCTTGTCCTGCCACAGGGCCCGCTCCAGACGGTGCCAGCCCGTCCAGTCCTTCTCCGGGTCCTGGTCCTCCTCCAGGCCGTCCTCGCGGACGTCGACCCTGGGGTCGATGTCGCCGAAGGACTCCGCCACCGGCTCGGTGCGCTCCCAGCCGATGCGGGAGTCCGCGTACGCCTTCTTCGCGGCGGCCAGATCGCCGTCGCGCACGGCGTCGGTGAAGACCTTCACCTTGGGCAGGGTGGCGTCGGCCTGCGCCTGGGCGTAGCCCCGGTACGCGGCGACGGCCTCGTCCAGGCGCGGGTCCCGCTTCGCGGTGCCGCCGCCGGAGACGGTGACCTGCTGGCGGATGCCGTCGCCCTTCATGCCGGGCTTGCACGCGATCTCGTACGAACCGGCCTTCACCTCGGCGGTGAGCTTCTGCTTCGTGCCGGGGCCGATGTTCTCGCGCTCGGAGACGATGCGGTCGTCGGGGAAGAGGATGTAGACCTCGGTGACCTTGGAGCCCTTGTTCTCGATGGCGAGCTCGACGTGTCCGGCGGTGAGCTTCTTCCTGGAGACCTCGCAGGCGTCGTCGCTCGCCGTGACGCGCACGCTGTTCGCGCCGCCGCCCTTGGCGTCGCTCTTCTCGGTGCAGCCGGTCACGGCGGTCAGGGCCGCGACGGCGGCGACGGCCGTGAGGGCGGGCAGACGGGCGGGACGCACGGGGCGCACGGATCGCATGGGGAGGCTCCAGGACAGGACCAGGACGGGACCGGACGGGACACGGACGGGCGCCGGACCCCACCGTGAGCCGGTGAGGCGGACCTAACTTAACCGAGCCTTACCTCGGTGATACCCGCCCGTTCCGTGATTCAGCTCTCAAGTCGAGCCCCCGCTCACGGGCCGATCACGGGTGTCCGATGAATGCCCCTCGACCTGGTAAAGCACCGGTCAAGCAGCCCCTGACCGCGAGGCCGCGGACCCGGCGTGATCCGCCCCTGCCCGCGGTGATGCTTGAATGCGCGGGTGACGGAACCACTCGACCCATCAGGCGGCCACGACGGCTACGACGTCCTGCGTGTCTTCTGCGGGCCCGACGGCCGGCACGGCAACGAACTCGGTGTCGTGCGCGACGGGGCCCGCCTGCGTGCCCGGGCGGACCGCCAGGCGTTCGCCGCGAAGCTCGGCTTCAGCGAGACGGTGTTCGTCGACGACCCCGAGCGGGGCGTCATCGACATCTACACCCCCACCCTGCGGCTGCCCTTCGCGGGCCACCCCTGCGTCGGCACGTCCTGGCTCCTGGACGTGCCCGAACTCAGCACGCCCGCGGGCGTGGTGGAGGCCCGCCAGGACGGGGAGTTCACCTGGATCTCGGCGCGCGCGGAGTGGGCGCCGCCGAGGACGCTGCGCCGGTACGGGAGCGCGGCGGAGGTCGACGCCCTCGACGTGCCGCCGCCGGGCGAGTGGATCTACGCCTGGGCCTGGCAGGACGAGGCCGCGGGCCGCGTACGGGCGAGGGCCTTCCCCGGCCGCGACGACGGCATCACGGAGGACGAGGCCACGGGCGCGGCGGCCCTCCTGCTCACCCATGCACTGGACCGGGCCCTCAACATCACCCAGGGCCGGGGCTCCCAGCTCCTGACGGCACCGGGCCCGGACGGAGTGATCGAGGTGGGCGGCAGAGTGCGCTTCGCGCCGGGCGGCCCCTCCGGCGTCTGAGGAGCGGGGGCCCGGGGCAGGCAGCGCCCCCGAGTCCCTCGCGCTCACGCGGAGAGCGGGAACTCCTGGCCGAGCTCGAGGAAGACCCGCGTATTCAGCGCGAAAGCGGTCTTGCACTCGTCGACGATCCGCTTGCGCTCCAGCTCGTCCCGGACGACGGTGTCGATCCCGTCGAGCAGTTCGCGGTACCCCCGCTTGACCGCGGCCGGGTTGGCGATGCCCTCGAACACGTAGAACCGCACGCCGTCGCCCTTGCGCGCGAAGCCCCAGGTCTGCTCGGCCCTGCCGCGGATGATCTGACCGCCGGAGAGGTCGCCGAGGTAGCGCGTGTAGTGGTGGGCCACATAGCCGCCGGGCCAGGTGCGCGCGCACTCCGCCACGCGTGCGGCGTACGCGGTGGTGGCGGGCAGCGGCGCCGCGCTCGCGCGCCAGTCCGCGCCCCGCAGATGCGCCAGATCGCGCTCCAGCTCGCTCACGCGGTTCAGCTCGGGCCGTATGAACGGGCCCGCCACCGGGTCGTCGCGCAGCGCCTCGGCGCCGTCCTCCAGGGCGCGGTACACGAACCAGAGCTGCTCGGTGTAGCGCGCGTAGGCCTCGACGCCGAGTCTGCCGCCGAGCAGGTCGCTCATGAACGTCGAGGTCTCGGCCTCGGTGTGCTGCTCGTGCGACGCGGTGCGGATGACCGTCGAGAAGGGCGTGAGCGGCGTGTCCATGAGGGACCTCCAGGGGAGCCGGGAAGGACGGGTCCGCGGAAACCGGTGACCCCGGCCGATCATCTAAGTTAGGCTCGCCTAAGTCAACCGGTTCCCGACAGCCTGTCGGCAAAAAAGCTACCCTCTCCCGGCCCCCGGAACCTCCCGTTCAGTGAATTCCGCTCGGGCCCTTGACTCAGGGCAGCGTGAGGACCTCCGCGCCGGTGTCCGTCACGACCAGGGTGTGCTCGAACTGCGCCGTCCGCTTCCGGTCCTTGGTGACGACGGTCCAGCCGTCCTCCCACATGTCGTACTCGTGCGTGCCGAGCGTCAGCATCGGCTCGATCGTGAACGTCATGCCGGGCTGGATGACGGTCGTGGCGTGCGGGCTGTCGTAGTGCGGGACGATCAGGCCGGAGTGGAAGGACGTGTTGATGCCGTGGCCGGTGAAGTCGCGGACCACGCCGTAGCCGAAGCGCTTGGCGTAGGACTCGATGACCCGGCCGATGATGTTGATCTGGCGGCCCGGCTTGACGGCCTTGATCGCGCGGTCGAGGGACTCGCGGGTCCGCTCGACGAGCAGCCTCGACTCCTCGTCGACGTCGCCGACGAGATACGTGGCGTTGTTGTCGCCGTGCACACCGCCGATGTACGCCGTGACGTCGAGGTTGATGATGTCGCCGTCACGCAGGACGGTGGAGTCGGGGATGCCGTGGCAGATGACCTCGTTGACCGAACTGCACAGCGACTTCTGGAAGCCGCGGTAGCCCAGCGTCGAGGGGTAGGCGCCGTGGTCGCACATGTACTCGTGCGCCACCCGGTCCAGCTCATCGGTGGTGACGCCGGGCGCGATGTGCTTCGCGGCCTCTTCCATGGCGCGGGCGGCGATGCGTCCCGCGGTGCGCATGAGCTCAATGGTCTCGGGGGTCTGCACCTCGGGCCCCGTGTACGGGGTGGGCGCGGGTTTACCCACGTACTCCGGGCGCCTGATGTTGCCGGGTACGGAACGGATGGGGGAGAGCTCCCCGGGTACGAGCAGTGACTGGCCAGACATGCCAGCGAGTCTAGCCAGCCCTCCTGGGGCAGCATGGCGTCAGAGGACGTACCGGGTACGAGAGGACGTGGGTCATGGCACTGTTCAAGAAGCGGACGGCCGGAAAGCCGGGCGAGTGGTTCTACTGCATCGAGCACCACAAGGTCGAGGAGGGCCCGGACTGCCCCGGCAAGGACCGCATGGGCCCCTACGCCTCGCGCGCGGACGCGGAACAGGCGATGCGCACCGCCGCCGAACGCAACCTGGAGTGGGAGAACGACCCGCGCTGGCACGACACCGTCGGCCGGGGCGAGGACGAGTAGCCGCCACCGGACCGCCGACGCGGCGGCGCTGCCCCGCCTGGTCTCCTA
>NZ_JASKYR010000165.1:0-11605 GCF_041028215.1 Streptomyces flavofungini | reverse complement strand
GGGAACAAGCGCGCGAATATGCCACAACTCATGTGAACTCGCCGCGCTCCGGGCGAGCTTAGTCCGCCGAAATCAGCACCGAGTCATATTCGGCAACCCTCTGCGACGGGTGCGACGACGGCATACACTCGCCCCATTTGCACGCGTGGCAATCATTCGAACACGTGGAGTAATGCCACCGGATGCCCTCGCTCCCGCCCCCGGACACGACGAAGCCCGCCGGGGCGCCCCCTGGATCAGGGCGCCCCGGCGGGCTTCGGCTACCGGCCAGCAGCTACCGGCTCAGCCGACGGAGCTGTACGCCACGACTCCGCGCAGCAGCAGCTCGACCGCCTTGCGGGCGTTCCTCGCGACCGAACCGCCCTCGCGCGGGGCCGCCGCGGCGATCTGGCCGAGGACGTCGATGACCTGCTTGCACCAGCGTACGAAGTCGCCCGCGGGCATCTCCGCCTCGCGCAGCACCTCGTCGAGGCCCTTGCCGTTGGCCCACATGAAGGCGGCCCAGGCGAAGCCGAGGTCCGGCTCGCGCTGGCCGACCCCCTCGGTCTGACTGATCTTGAACTCTTCCTCCAGGGCGTCGAGCCTGCCCCAGATCCGCACCATCTCGCCGAGCGCCGCCTTCGCGGGGCCGGAGGGCACCTTGGGCGCGAGCGCGTCGTCGCCGACCCGCGCCTCGAAGACCAACGCCGAGACGCACGCGGCCAGTTCGGCGGGGCTCAGCCCCTCCCAGACCCCGGCGCGCAGGCACTCGCTCGCCAGCAGGTCCAGCTCGCCATAGAGCCGGGCGAGGCGCTTGCCGTGCTCGGTGACCTCGTCGCCCCGCAGATAGTCGAGCTCGCTGAGCAGGGCGACGATGCGGTCGAAGGTACGGGCGATGGTGTTCGTCCGGCCCTCGATCCGGCGCTCCAGCTGGGAGGTGTCGCGCTTGAGGCGGTGGTACCGCTCGGCCCAGCGGGCGTGGTCCTCGCGCTCGTCGCAGCCGTGGCAGGGGTGCGCGCGCAGCTCCGCGCGCAGCCGCACGATCTGCTGGTCGTCGGCGGCCGCCGCGCGGTTCTTGCGGTGCCGCTCGGGGACGATGTGCCCGGCCTTGGTGCGCAGCGCCGAGGCCAGATCGCGGCGGGACTGCGGCGAGCGGGCGTTGAACGACTTCGGGATGCGCATCCGCTCCAGCGCCTCGACCGGCACCGGGAAGTCCATCGAGGCGAGCCGCTTGACCTGCCGCTCGGCGGTGAGCACCAGCGGACGCGGACCGTCGACGTGATCGAAGCCGCGGTGGCCGTTGGCCCGGCCCGCGGGCAGTCCGGGGTCGAGGACGAGCGCGAGGCCCGCGTACTTCCCCGTGGGCACGTGGATGACGTCGCCCGGCTTGAGCTTCTCCAGGGAGGCGGCGGCCGCGGCCCTGCGCTGGACCGCGCCCTGCTTGGCCAGTTCGTTCTCGCGGTCCTTCAGCTCGCGGCGGAGCCGCGCGTACTCGTCGAAGTCGCCGAGGTGGCAGGTCATGGAGGCCTTGTAGCCCTCAAGGCCCTCCTCGTTCTTCTGGACCTGGCGCGAGATGCCGACGACCGACTTGTCGGCCTGGAACTGTGCGAAGGACGTTTCGAGCAGTTCGCGCGAGCGGTGCCGGCCGAACTGCTCCACGAGGTTGACCGCCATGTTGTACGACGGCTTGAAGCTGGAGCGCAGGGGGTACGTGCGCGTGCCCGCGAGGCCCGCCAGGTGCTCGGGGTTCATGGCGCGCTGCCAGAGCACCACCGCGTGGCCCTCGACGTCGATGCCCCGCCGCCCGGCCCGGCCGGTGAGCTGGGTGTACTCGCCGGGGGTGATGTCGGCGTGCTGTTCGCCGTTCCACTTCACCAGCTTTTCGAGCACCACGCTGCGCGCGGGCATGTTGATCCCGAGGGCGAGGGTCTCGGTGGCGAAGACGGCCTTCACAAGGCCCCGCACGAACAGCTCCTCCACGACCTCCTTGAAGGTCGGCAGCATGCCCGCGTGGTGCGCCGCGATGCCGCGCTCCAGGCCCTCCAGCCACTCGTAGTAGCCGAGGACGTGCAGGTCCTCGTGCGGGATCGAGGCCGTGCGCTCCTCGACGATCGCCCGGACCCTGGCCCTCGCCTCCTCGTCGTTCAGCCGCAGGCCCGCGTACAGGCACTGCTGGACCGCGGCCTCGCAGGCCGCGCGGCTGAAGATGAACGTGATCGCGGGCAGCAGGCCCTCGGAGTCCAGCCGCTCGATGACCTCGGGGCGCCCCGGCGTCCAGACCCGGGAGCGCTGTCTGCGCTCGCGCTCGCGGTCGGCCTCGCGGACCATCTTGCCCTTGCGGCGGTCACGCGGGTTGTACGACCGGCTGGACTCCAGGCGGGCCATCCGCGTCAGGTCGGGGTTGACCGCCTTCTTGCGGCCCTCGCCCTCCTCGAAGAGGTCGTACATCCGGCGCCCGGCGAGCACGTGCTGGAAGAGCGGCACGGGCCGGTGCTCGGAGACGATCACCTCGGTGTCGCCGCGCACGGTGTCGAGCCAGTCGCCGAACTCCTCCGCGTTCGACACCGTGGCCGAGAGGGAGACGAGGGTGACGGACTCCTGGAGGTGGATGATCACCTCTTCCCAGACCGCGCCGCGGAAGCGGTCGGAGAGGTAGTGCACCTCGTCCATGACCACATAGCCGAGGTTCACCAGCGCCTGCGAGCCCGCGTACAGCATGTTCCGCAGGACCTCGGTGGTCATGACGACCACCGGGGCGTCGGCGTTCACGCTGTTGTCGCCGGTGAGCAGGCCGACCTTGTCCGCGCCGTACCTCTTCGCGAGGTCGGCGTACTTCTGGTTGGAGAGCGCCTTGATGGGCGTGGTGTAGAAACACTTCTTGCCCTGGCCCAGGGCGAGGTGCACGGCGAACTCGCCGACGATCGTCTTGCCCGAGCCGGTGGGGGCGGCCACGAGCACGCCCTTGCCGGCCTCCAGCGCCTTGCAGGCCTCGATCTGGAAGGGGTCGAGGCCGAATTCGTACATCTCGCGGAAGGACGCGAGTGCGGTGGCCTGCTCGACAGCGCGCTTGCGCGCCGCCGCATACCGCTCGGCCGGTGAGAGGTCCTCTGTCATCGTGCTTTCGAGACTACCGGCCACCACTGACAACGGACGATCAATATCCGGAGAGGACCCCTGCACGTCACGTCACGTCGTCGAAACCGTTCACCCGGTGGTCGGCCCGGCCGGTGCCCGCCTGCTCGGGGAGCGCCTTGGGCGCGGAGACGGCCTCCATGTCCCCGATGTCCTCGGGCGTGAGGTCGAGCTCGGACGCCTCGTCGTCGTCCAGCTCGGCGTCGGGGTCCCTGCGGGCGCGCCGCTTGTCGTTCAGGAGCGAGAAGCCGACGGCGATGAAGTACAGGACGACGATCGGGCCCGCGAGGGCGATCATGCCGAACGGGTCGGTGGTCGGCGTCGCGACCGCGCCGAAGATGAACACGCCCATGACGACACCGCGCCACCACCCGGCCATGCGCTTGCCCGTCACCATGCCGGTGAGGTTGAGCATGATCAGCAGCAGCGGGAGCTCGAAGGCGGTGCCGAAGACCAGCACCATGCGGACCGTGAAGTCCAGGATCTTGTCCATCGGCAGGATGTTCGCCGAGCCGTCGGGGGTGATCCCGAGGAGCACGCGCATGCTGATGGGCATGATCACGTACGCGAGCCAGGCGCCGCCCGCGAACAGCGGCACGGCGGCGGCCACGAAGGCGTACGTGTACTTGCGCTCGTTCTTGTGCAGCCCGGGCGCGATGAAGGCCCACAGCTGGTAGAGCCAGACCGGGCTGGCGATGATGACACCGGCCATGACGCTCACCTTCACCGTGGTGGTGAAGGGCGACAGAAGGTCGGTGTAGGCGACGACGGCGCACTCGCCGCCCTTGCTCTGCAGACCGCCGTCAGGGCAGCGCGGCACGGGAGAAGCGAGGAACTTCATCAGCTCCTCGCTGTAGAAGGCGGCCGCGATCGCGACGATCGTGATCGCCAGCATGCCCTTGGCGAGCCGGTTGCGGAGCTCGCGCAGATGCTCCGCGAGGGGCATCCGCCCCTCGGGGTCCTTCTCCTTCTTGCGGGCAGACTTGAGCAACCCACGTCCTCATCTCGTGCGGCAGACCGGCCTGCGCCGGCCTTGGATCAGCGCTGCGTCGTACGGTCGGTCGGCTCGGCGACCGGGCGGGAGCTGGTCACGTCGCCGGGGGCAGCCTGGATCGTGCGCTTCTGGAGGGGGTCGCTCGGCGGGTCGGCCGGGGCGGCTTCGTCGGTCTTGCTCTCGGACTTCATCGCCTTGGCCTCGCTCTTGAGGATGCGGGCCGACTTGCCGAGGGAGCGCGCCATGTCGGGCAGCTTCTTGGCGCCGAACAGCAGGACGACAATGACGAGGATGAGAATGATCTCGGTGGGGCCGAGCCTACCCATAGCTAATACCTTCTTCACCGAGGCGACAGGAGTCTGGTGCGCGTGGACCGGACATACATCCGATCTCGCCGCTGGCAGCGATCGTAACCCCCCGGGGTAAACGCTCGGCAATCCCCGCGCATACTCCGAGTACGGCCCCCCGCCTCGATTCCGGGCCGTCATCGCAGCGTACCCGCCCGCCTCGGGCGGGTGACAGGCCGCGGAGCTAAAGAGCCCCTTGCCCCGCACGCGCCACGGCCGCCGCGGCCTTCTCCAGATCCTCGGCCGCCTGATTGATCTGCTGTGTGGTCCGGCTCACCTGCTGCGCGAGCCGCCGCGCCTCCACGAACACCTTCACCGCAAGTACGCCGAGGACGGCGAGGCCCAAGAAGCCCGCCGCGATCGCGAGCATCGCCCAGAACATGCGCCGAGCCTAGACGGTCGAGTGCAGACGCAGGGTCCGCACCCCGCCGCCGGTGAGCAGTTCGACGATGCGCTCACCCGCGGGCTTGCGCACCGAGGCGCCGCACTCGGGGCAGGTGAAGGAGTAGAAGGTGGTGCGGTCGCTGGCGCCGATCACCAGGCGCAGCGCGCCCGCGGAGAGCTCGAAGCGGGCGCGGCAGTCGGGGCAGGCGGCCGTGAAGAAGACGGGCCGGGCGGGCCCGGCCTGGGCCGGCACTCCCGGCAGCCCGGACATGGTCGGTGTGCTCAACGCCCTTGCTCCTGCCGTTCATATGCCTGCGCGTACGGCTGCTCATCGTAGGCCCCGCCCGGCGCCGCGTCGTGCGCTTCGGTGAGCACGGGTTCCCGCTCCGCGGCGGGCGGCCCGTCATAGGCCGCGAGCGCCTCGCGCGCCGCCTGCCGGGCGCTCTCCGCGAGCTGTACGGGAGAGACGATCCGCCCGTCGCCGCCGAGCCGCAGCGCGAGTCTGCGCAGGGACGCGGGGTCGGGGGTGCGCAGGGTGATCCGCAGGCCGCCGTCGGGCAGCTCCTCCGCACTGTCGTGCGGGTAGTACTCCGCGACCCAGCGGCCGCCGGGGCCGACCTCGACGACGACCTCGGGGTCCTCCGCCGCGGGCTGCACGAGCGCCTCGGACAGGTCGCGGAGCTCGACCTCGGGCGGCGCGGACGGCTCGTCGAGGATCTTGATCTCGGCGACGCGGTCCAGGCGGAAGGTGCGGCGCGCCTCGGAGCGGCGGCACCACGCCTCCACGTAGGTGTGACCGACGCTGACCAGACGGATCGGGTCGATCTCGCGCTCGGTCAGCTCGTCGCGGGCCGGTGAGTAGTAGCGGATCCAGAGCCTGCGGCGCTCGGAGATGGCCCGGTCGACATCGGCGAAGACGCCGCCCTCGGACTCGAAGGTCACCGAGAGCCGGGCGCTGGCGCCCGCCGTCTCGCCCGCCGCGGTCTCCAGCTTGGCGGTGGCGCGCAGCAGCGCGAGGCGGTCGCTCTCGCGCAGCCCCGGCAGGGTGGCCACCGCGCGGGCGGCCAGCGAGCAGCGCGGTCGCCTCGTCGGCGGCCAGGCGCAAGGGGGCGGCGACGTCGTCGGGGTTGTGCCACCAGATGCGGTCGCCGTCGGTGTCGATGTCGAGCAGGTCGCCGCCGCGGAAGCTGGTGCCGCACAGGGGCAGCACATCGAGGTCGGAGATCAGTTCGTCCGGGGTGATGCCGAAGGCGCGGGCGACGTCCTCCACGTGCGCGCCGGGGCGCTCGCGCAGATAGGTCACCAGGGACAGCATCCGTCGCGTCTGGTCGATGGCGTTCGAGGCCATTGGTCCTTCGTCCCCCTCAGCCCTTGGCCACGGCGCGCAGCCGGTCCACTACATCGGCCCGCAGCTCGGCGGGGTCGAGGACCACCACATCGGGCCCGAACTCCACCAGCCAGGCGTCGAGGCCGTGGCCGTAGGGAATCTCCAGCTCGTCCCAGCCGTCGCCCGCTTCCCGCACCGAGCCCGCCTTGGCCCGCAGCGGATATCCGGCGCCCGCGCGCAGCCTGATGCGGGCCGTGCGGTCGGCGGACTCCCCCGCCCAGCCCGCCACGGTCTCCCGGACGGTGACGACGTCCGGGACGTCGGCGGTGTACTTGCCCGCGCGGGCGCGGACCTTGCCGGTGATCCGCGAGAGCCGGAAGACGCGCTCGGCGCCCCGGTCGCGGTCCCAGCCCGCGAGGTACCAGTGGCCGCGCCAGCACTCCAGGGCCCACGGCTCCACGTGCCGCTGCTCGGGGCGGGCGGCGGTGGCCTTGCGGTAGTCGAAGACGACGGGCCTGCGGTCGCGGCAGGCAAGCATCAGCGGCTCGAAGGACGCCTCGTGGGCCGGGATGCGGGGCTCCAGGGCGCTGTGCGCCCCGTACGGGTCGAGTTCCTCGGGCAGACCGGCGGCGCGCAGCTTCTGCAGGGCGCCGCTCGCGGCTCCGGCGAGGCGGGCCTGCTGCCAGACCTTGGCGGCGAGGCCGAGCGCGGCGGCCTCCTCGGCGTCCAGGGTGATGGGCGGCAGGCGGTTGCTGTCGCGGCGCGCCAGATAGCCGACGTCTCCGTCGAGGTTCTCCACGGTCTCGATGACCAGGCCGAGCTCGCGCAGGTCGTCCTTGTCGCGCTCGAACATCCGGTTGAAGGAGTCGTCCGAGCCCGCTTCGAGGTAGGCCTCGATGGACTCGCGCAGCTCACGCTTGCTGAGCGGCCGACGCGTCCCGAGCAGGCACAGCGCCAGATTCATCAGCCGCTCGGCCTTGGCAATGGCCATCGACGCCCTTTCTCGGCCTTACACACACGTTTCTCGAACACATAACGCCTACGAGCACACAATGCTTCCGACCGATGACCGTACCGCCCCGGGGTGTCGTGGCAAAAGCCGAGGGCCCATGCCTGTCCGGCATGGGCCCTCGGCGGACGGGTCTCAGACCGCGACGAGGTCGCAGACGAAGATCAGCGTCTCGCCCGGGGCGATGCGGCCGCCACCGGCGCCGCGGTCGCCGTACGCCAGGTGGGCCGGGATGGTCAGCTCGCGCCTGCCACCGACCTTCATGCCCTGCACGCCCTGGTCCCAGCCGGAGATGACCTGGCCGGCACCGAGCTGGAACTCCAGCGGGTTGCCGCGGTTCCAGCTCGCGTCGAACTCCTCGCCCGTGCTGAAGGCGACGCCCACGTAGTGCACCTTGACGAAGTCGCCCGCCTTGGCGACCGCGCCGTCGCCCTCCCAGATGTCCTTGATCTTCAGCTCGGTCGGCGGCTCGCCGACGGGGAAGTCGACCTCGGGCTTGTCAATGCTCACGAAAATGCTCCTGCTTGATACGGAAAGTCAGCGCGGACAGTCTTACATCTCCGGGGGCTCACGACTTCGCGAGGATGTCCACGGTGAAGACGAGGGTGGAGTCCTTCTTGATGGAGCTGCCCTGCGGCGGCTGGTCGCCATAGCCCAGCTTCGGGGGGATGACGATCAGGACGCGGCTGCCGATCTTCTTGCCGGTCAGGCCCTGCGCCCAGCCCTTGACGACCTGCGCGAGCTGGAACTGGGCGAGCTGCTTGCGCTTGTACGAGGAGTCGAACTCCTTGCCGTCCTCCCAGATGACGCCCTTGTACTGGCACAGGAGGCTGTCGGTCTCCTTGATCACGTCGCCGTCGCCCTCCAGGATGTACGAGGAGACGAGCTTGCCGGGCGCGTCGGTCTTCGGGATGTCGATCGAGGGGGCCTTGCCGTCGGTGTTGGTGCCGACCTTGGGCAGGTCCTTGTTGGACTGCGCGACTTCCTTGCCCTTGGCGGAGCTCTTGGCGTTGAAGGTGTCCACGAGGTCGACGACGAACACCAGGGTGTCGGAGCCCTTGATGCCCGCCTGCTTGTTCCCCTCCTTGCCATAGCCCTGCTCCGGCGGGATGGCGAGCTCGACGCGGCTGTCGAGCTTCTTGCCGACGAGGCCCTGGTCCCAGCCCGGGATGACCTGGCCGACGCCGATCGGGAAGACCGTGGGGTTGCCCCGGTCGTAGGAGTTGTCGAAGACCTTGGCCGTGGCCCAGATCTGGCCGAGGTAGTGCGCCTGGAGGTAGTCGCCCTTGGCGACCTCCTTGCCCTTGCCCTCGATCAGGGTCTTGACGGCGAGGTCGGACGACGGCTTGCCGGAGCCCTTGGCGACGGTCGGCTTCTGGCCGAACTTGTCGCCCTTGGTGATCTCGGGCACCGGGCCGTCCACGATCTTCGCCTTCGGCGCGGCCGACGGAGAGTTGGTCGGGGCGTCGCTGGTCTTGGACTTGGCCTTGTCGGGCTTGTCGTCACCACAGCCTGCGAGCGTGAGCAGGCCGGCCGGGACGGCAAGGAGGAGAGAGCGTCGGCGCACGGTGGGAGCCTCGTATCGGTTGATCTTGTGGGTTGGCGTGCGCGCAACTCTACGGCGTGAGAAGGGCGCCGTACGAGGAACGTACGGCGCCCGCGTTGCGTTCCCGCAACGCCACTGACTGCACCGGGGTCACCCGCGGCGGGCCGGATCACCTCCCGGCACGCCCGGGGTCACATCCCGGCGATCAGCTTCTCCACCCGGTCGTCGACCGACCGGAAGGGGTCCTTGCACAACACCGTGCGCTGTGCCTGGTCGTTGAGCTTGAGGTGCACCCAGTCGACCGTGAAGTCGCGGCGCTGCTCCTGGGCGCGCCGGATGAAGTCGCCGCGCAGCCGCGCGCGGGTGGTCTGCGGGGGCACCGACTTGCCCTCGAAGATCTTCAAGTCGTTGCAGATGCGGGCGGCTTGCCCCTTCTTCTCCAGGAGGTAGTAGAGCCCCCTGCGGCGGTGGATGTCGTGGTAGGCGAGGTCTATCTGGGCGACCCGCGGATGCGACATGGTCATGTTGTTCTTGGCGCGGTACCGCTCGATGAGCTTGTACTTCATGACCCAGTCGATCTCGGTGCCGATGCGGTCGAGGTCCTCGGACTCGATGGCGTCGAGCGTGCGCCCCCACAGTTCGAGCACCTGCTCGACGGTGCCGGTGCGGATGCCGCGGCGGTCGACGAAGTCCACCGCCTTCTCGTAGTACTCGCGCTGCACCTCCAGGGCGGAGGCCTCGCGGCCGCTGGCCAGGCGCACCTTGCGGCGGCCCGTGATGTCGTGGCTGACCTCGCGGATGGCCCGGATCGGGTTCTCCAGGGTGAGGTCGCGCATGACGGTGCCCGCCTCGATCATGCGCAGCACCAGGTCGGTGGCGCCGACCTTGAGGAGCATGGTCGTCTCGGACATGTTCGAGTCACCGACGATGACGTGCAGCCTGCGGTAGCGCTCGGCGTCCGCGTGCGGCTCGTCGCGGGTGTTGATGATCGGCCGGGAGCGGGTGGTCGCGGAGGACACCCCCTCCCAGATGTGCTCGGCGCGCTGGCTCACGCAGTACACGGCGCCGCGCGGAGTCTGCAGCACCTTGCCCGCCCCGCACAGAAGCTGGCGGGTGACGAGGAAGGGGATGAGGATGTCCGCGAGCCGCGAGAACTCCCCGTGCCGGGCCACCAGGTAGTTCTCGTGGCAGCCGTAGGAGTTTCCCGCCGAGTCTGTGTTGTTCTTGAAGAGATAGACGTCGCCCGCGATTCCCTCCTCGTGAAGGCGACGTTCTGCGTCGACGAGCAAGCCTTCCAGAATGCGCTCGCCGGCTTTGTCGTGGGTGACCAGCTCGGTCACGTTGTCACATTCGGGTGTCGCGTATTCCGGATGTGATCCCACGTCAAGATAGAGGCGGGCGCCGTTCCGCAGAAAGACGTTGCTGCTGCGGCCCCATGACACGACACGGCGGAAGAGGTAGCGCGCCACCTCGTCAGGCGACAGCCGGCGCTGTCCCCTGAACGTGCACGTGACGCCGTACTCGTTCTCCAGCCCGAAAATGCGGCGGTCCATGACTGAACATTACGCCTGATGCCCGGCACTGAAACCGGGTTCGACGGCACCGTTTCGATCATTTTCCGATGAACCCGCAACGACCTCCGTTTCACCGGGCTTCACCAATACCCGCGCGGTGGCCAGCAAAACCAGGAGGGCGGCTCCGCCCGCGAGTCCGGGCACCGCGAATCCGCCCGCCGTGCCGCCCCACTCGACGACGGGCCCCGCGGCCGCCGTGCCGAGGGAGGCCCCGACCGTGAACGTCGTGACGAGCCACGAGAACGCCTCCGTGACCGTGCCCCGTGGCGCGTGCCGGTCCACGATGATGAAGGCGCAGGCGATCGCGGGAGCGAGGAAGACGCCCGCGAGCGCGGTGAGCGCGGTCATGGAGGGCACGCCCGGCACCAGCGTCAACGGCACGTAGCAGACCGCGAGGAGGGCCACAAGGACGCTGAGCCGCCGCTCCGGGAGGCCCCGCCACCGCCGGGCGCCGTACACCGAGCCGCCGACCAGCGCGCCGAGGCCGAGCGCCGCCATCAGCCAGCCGTAGACCGCGTCGCCGCCGTGCTCGTCCGCGTAGGACACCGCGGCGACGGTGATGGAGCCGAGCGCCATGCCGATGAAGAGGAACGCGCCGAGGAGTGCGAGGAGCCCGGGTGAGCGCAGCGCCCCGAGCCAGTGCGCCTCACGGGGCGCCGAGCGCCACGCGCGTGAGGGCCGGGACAGCACTACGGAGAGGGCGCCCAGGACGCCGACGGCGTTGACGACGAGCAGGGCGGCCCCCTCCGACCAGAGGGCCACGCATCCGGTCACGAGCAACGGCCCGACGGTGAACATCACCTCCTGGGCGATGGCGTCCATCGCGTACGCGGTGTGGACCTGCTCCTCCTTGCCGAGGACGCTCGGCCACAGGGCCCGCAGGCCGCCTTCGAGCGGCGGTGTGAAGAGACCCGCGGCGGCCACCGCGACGTAGGCCGCGGCGAGGCGGTCGGGCCCGGTGAAGGCGAAGAGCGCCATGGCGAGCGCGGAGAGCAGGGCGGCGGGGAGCTGCACGCGCGCCTGGCCGTGCAGGTCGACGAGGCGCCCGAGCAGCGGCTGCCCCACGGCGTTGGCCACGCCGTACACGGCGGCGAGCCCGCCCGCGAGGCTGTAGCTGCCGCCCTCGGCGCGGATGAACAGCACGATCGCGATCGCGGCCGTGGCGTTGGGCAGCCGGCCCACCAGCGTCCCGGCGAGCAGCCGTGTCGCGTACCGCGTCCTGAGGATCTCCGCGTATCCCGCCGCCATGCCCGCCTGCCCTTCCCCCGCGCCGCCACGGCCGAGGTTTTACGTATAACGTCGAGTGMCATACG
>NZ_JASKYR010000164.1:0-12316 GCF_041028215.1 Streptomyces flavofungini | reverse complement strand
GTGTGCGGATTCGGCATGGCAGGCATGCTAGACATTCGCTTGTCGCATCCCGGGGGCGGGCCTAGCGTCGGACCCATGGAGAAGATCGCATTCCTCGGGCTCGGCCACATGGGCGAGCCGATGGCCCGTCATCTGCTGGCCGCGGGACACCCGTTGACCGTATGGAACCGCACCGCCGCGAAGGCGGACGCCCTCGTCGGGGCGGGGGCGCGGGCCGCGGCGGACCCCGTGGACGCGGTGCGCGAGGCCGATGTCGTCATCACGATGCTGGCGGGGCCCGACGCCGTACGAGAGATCGCCGGTGCCATCCTGCCCGCGCTGCGGTCCGGCGCGTACTGGGTGGAGATGTCGACGGTCGGCCCCGATGTCGTCAGGGAGCTGGAGCAGCGGGTCCCGGCCGGGGTCACGCTCGTCGACGCGCCCGTGATGGGCAGCACCGACAAGGCCGTCGCCGGGCAGCTCGGCATCCTCGCGGGCGGTGACGCGGCGGGCGTCGAGCACGTCCTGGCCCGCTTCGGTCCCGTCACCCGCACTGGCGGGACCGGTACGGGCGCCGCCCTCAAGCTCGTCGTCAACACCGCCGTCATCGGCGGCGTCGGGCTCGTCGCCGAGGCCATGAGACTGGCCGACGCCCTCGGCCTGTCCGAGGCGACCGCGCGGGACGCCCTCGCCAAGGGGCCGCTCGGCGGTGCCGTCGCCCGCGCCTTCGCGGAAGGGGTCCACTTCGGCAGCGACCTCGCCGTCAAGGACATCGCCCTGGCCACGGAGGCCGCCCGGCTGCCCGCCATGGAGGCGGTACGCGGCCACTTCGAGGCGGCCGCCGCCGACCCGGACGTCGTCCACGAGGACATCTCCCGAGCCGTCACCCACATCCGCACCCGCCGCGACGCGCAAGGGGGACGCACATGAGTACGCACATGCGGATCACCCTCGGCAACCCGCCGAACGCCCCCCAGCCCCTGGGCCCCTACTCCCAGGTCGCCCGCGTCGAACTCCCGGAAGGCGGCGCCCTGCTGCATCTCTCCGGCCAGACCGGCGAGGGCGACGGCCTCGCCGCCCAGTCACGCCGGGTCTTCGAGACCCTGGACAGCCTGCTGCGGGCGCACGGCGCGGGGCTCGGCGACATCATCAGCATCCGTACGTACCTCACGGACATCGGCGGCCTGCCCGACTACGCCGCCGTGCGCCGGGAGTTCCTCACCGGCACCCCGCCCACCAGCACCACCGTCGAGGTGCCGCGCCTCTTCAGGCCCGAGGCGCTCATCGAGGTCGAGGTCGTCGCGGCCGTCCCCGCCGGGCGGGCCGTCGCCGGAAGCGCTGCCCAGTAGCGCGAGGAAGGAGCGGACGGCGCCCGGCATGTCCACCGACTCCGGTGCGAGCAGCCACTGGTACTGCAATCCGTCCATCACCGCCACCAGGAGCGGGGCGGCGGCCTCCGGCGTGAGGCCGCTCGGCAGGCGCTCCCCGTACTCGGTGCGCAGCACCGCCGCGAAGCTGCCGCGCACCATGTCGTAGCGGTCCGTGAAGAAGGCGCGGGCCGGGTGGCCGTCCGTCACGCTCTCACCGAGCAGGGCGGAGAAGGTCTGCACGAGGCCGGGGCGCATCGCGTTGTACTCCACGAGCGAGCAGAGCAGGTCGAGCCGCCACGCGCCGCGCGGCACCGCGTCCCACTGGTCGCGGGCCTCCAGAACGGCCACGAGCAGGGCGTCCTTGGTGGGGAAGTAGTGCAGCAGGCCCTGCTGGGTGAGGCCGACCCGCTCGGCGACCGCGCCCAGACTCGCGCCCCGGTAACCGCGCTCGGCGATCACCTCCAGGGCGGCCCGGAGAATCTCCGCGCGCCGCTCCTCGCCCCGGGCCCTCGCCTTGGCCGCCATGGTGCTCACCCTTCCCTAGGTCCCGTCCCGAGGACCGTACGACATGTTTAGATCACGGGAATGTAACGATACCTACCGGACTACAGGTAGCCGATGCAGGATGAAGGAACCGGCACGCTCAACGGCTCATCGAGGAGGCACCGCCATGGCGGCACCCAGGTCCACCGGGGCCACGCAGGAGGACCGGGCCCGCGAGGCCGTGGTCGAGGCCGCGCTCGGCAAGCTGGACCTGGCCGCCAAGGCCCGCCTGCTCGGCGGCAAGGACATGTGGTCCCTGCACGCCCTGCCGGAGATCGGCCTCGGGTCCCTCGTGATGTCCGACGGCCCGGTCGGCGTGCGGGGCGTGCGCTGGACCGCCGACGACCCGTCCATCGCCCTGCCCTCGCCGACCGCCCTCGCCGCCACCTGGGACCAGGACCTGGCCCGCCGTGCCGGGGTGCTCCTCGCGCAGGAGGCCCGCCGCAAGGGCGTGCACGTCCTGCTCGCGCCGACCGTCAACCTCCACCGCTCCCCGCTCGGCGGACGCCACTTCGAGGCGTACAGCGAGGACCCGTACCTGACCGGCGTCATCGGCACCGGCTACGTCCGGGGCGTGCAGAGCGGCGGCGTCGGCACGACCGTCAAGCACTTCGTGGCCAACGACGCCGAGACCGACCGCTTCACCGTCGACAACAAGGTCGGCGCCCGAGCGCTCCGCGAGCTCTACCTCGCCCCCTTCGAGGCGATCGTCGCCAACGCCCACCCCTGGGGCATCATGACCGCGTACAACCAGGTCAACGGCGTCACCATGACCGAGCACCGCTACCTCGTCAACGAGGTCCTGCGCGGCGAGTGGGGCTTCGACGGCGTCAACGTCTCCGACTGGATGGCCGCCCGCTCCACCACCCGCGGCATCGAAGGCGGCCTCGACGCCGCCATGCCGGGGCCCGGGACCGTGTACGGCGAGCCGCTCGCCGCCGCCGTCCGCGCGGGCGAGGTCGCGGAGGAGACCGTCGACGAGGCCGTGCGCAACGTCCTGCGGCTCGCCGCCCGCGTCGGCCTCCTCGAAGGCGCCGGACCCGTCGTCTCCCGGGTCCCCGCCGAGACCGACGGCGAGGCCCTGGCCCGCGAGATCGCCCGCCGCTCCTTCGTCCTCGTACGCAACGAGCACCGGACGCTCCCGCTCGCCCCCACCTCCGGCACGGTCGCCCTCATCGGCGCCGCCGCCCGCGACGCCCGGGTGCTCGGCGGCGGCTCCGCCACCGTCTTCCCCGACCACGTCGTCTCCCCGCTCGACGGCCTGACCGCCGCGCTGCCCGAGGGGACGCTCAGCTACGCCGTCGGCGCCGACCCCAACGCCGAACTCCTCCCCGCCGACAAGGGCTTCGCGCTCAAGGCGGTCTGCCGCGACGCCGAGGGCCGTGAGCTGGGCGTCGGCAGCCTCCCCTCGGGCCAGGTCCAGTGGATCGGCGACGACCTGCCCGACGGCGTCACCCGCGAGGCCCTCGCGAGCGTCGAGGTGACCGGCACGTTCACGCCGCGCGAGAGCGGCGAGCACGCCTTCGGCACGCGCGGACCCGGCGCCTTCCGGCTGACGGTCGCGGGGCGGGTGCTCTTCGACGGCGTGCGGGAGATGGGCGCCGCGTCCGACCCGTTCGAGGCGTTCTTCGGCGCTCCCGTCGAGCGCGGCACGGTGGCCCTCACCGCGGGCGAGCCGGTGGAGGTCTCCCTGCTGCACACGCTCAGCGAGGCGACCACGGCCCCGCTGTCGGGTGTCCTGTTCTCCCTCGTCCACCTCGAACCCCGGCGTGACGCCGACGAACTGATGGCCGAGGCCGTCGCGGCCGCCCGTGCCGCCGACACCGCCGTCGTGGTCGTCGCCACCACCGAGCGCGTCGAGTCCGAGGGCTTCGACCGCAAGGACCTGAGGCTGCCGGGCCGTCAGGACGACCTCGTACGCGCCGTCGCCGCCGCCAACCCCCACACCGTCGTCGTCGTCAACTCCGGCTCCCCGGTGGAGCTGCCGTGGCGCGAGGACGTCGCGGCGGTGCTGCTCGGCTGGTTCCCGGGCCAGGAGGGCGGCGCGGCCCTCGCCGACGTCCTGCTCGGCGCCGAGGAACCCGGCGGCAGGCTCCCCACCACCTGGGGCGACCTCTCCGCCGCACCCGTCACCCGGGTCACCCCCGCCGACGGCGAGCTGGCCTACGCCGAGGGCGTCTTCATCGGCTACCGCGCCTGGGACAGGGCGGGCGCCACCCCCGCCTACCCCTTCGGCCACGGCCTCGGCTACACCGACTGGGCCTACGAGTCACTGACCCTCGACGGCACCACGGCCACGGTCCGCCTCCGCAACACGGGCGAGCGTCCGGGCCGCGAGGTCGTCCAGCTCTACGTCGCACCGGCCGAGCCGGACGCGGACCGCCCCGCGCGCTGGCTCGCGGGCTTCGCGGGCGTGACGGCGGGCCCCGGCGAGACGGTGGAGGTGAGCGTCGCCATGCCGCGCCGGGCCTTCGAGACGTGGGACGAGACGGCGGGCGCGTGGGCGTACGGCGACGGCACGTATGTGGTGACGGCGGCCCGCTCGCTCACGGACGACCGCCTGAGCTGCCGCGGTCACCTCACGGAGAACGCGTAGACCGTCCGTGACCGATGGGTGCGGCCCGGCCGCAGGACCGTCGACGGGAAGTCGGGCCGGTTCGGCGAGTCGGGGAAACGCTGGGTCTCCATCGCGATCCCGCCGCCCGGGACGAACGGCAGGTCCGCGTCGAAGTGATCGGCGGTGTAGAGCTGGAGCCCCGGCTCGGTCGTCGAGATCGTGAGGTGCCGCCCGGTGGCGGGATCGAAGAGCCCCGCCGCCTCGACCGCCTCGTCGGTGACGCCCTTGTCCAGCACGAAGTTGTGGTCGAGGCCAGGCCCCACGGCCCGCGCCGCACGGAAGTCGAACCGCGTCCCCGCCGCGTCCTCGTACGCCCCGCTCGGGATCAGGCCCCCGTCGACCGGCGTGATCCGGGAGGCGTCGATCCGCACCTCGTGCCCGTGCGCGCTGCCCGATTCCGCGCCCGCGAGGTTCCAGTACGTGTGGTTGGTGAGGTTCACGACGGTCGGGGCGTCGGTGACCGCCTCGTAGGTGACGCTCAGGGCGCCCGCCGCGTCCAGGGCGTACGTCACCGAGACGGTGAGCCGACCGGGGTAGCCCTCCTCGCCGTCGGGACTGACCCGGGTGAGCCGCACCGCGTGGTCGCCGTCCGGTCCGGCGTCCCAGACGTGCTTGTCGAAGCCGCGCTCGCCGCCGTGCAGGGCGTTGGCCCCGTTGTTCCGCGCCAGCCGGTGGGTCCGGCCGTCCAGCGTGAAGACGCCACCCGCGATCCGGTTCGCGTACCGCCCCACCAGCGCGCCGAAGTAGGGCCCGGGATGCTTGAGGTACTCCTCAAGCCTCTCGAAGCCCAGCGCCACCGACGCCACGCGCCCCGACCGGTCGGGAACTTCAGCCGTCTGCACGATCCCGCCGTACGTCAGGACGCGCACCCGCACTCCGCCCCTTTCGAGCGTCCAGCGGTGGACTGGGGTGCCGTCGGGGAGTGCTCCGAAGAGTTCACAGCGCATGATCGCGACCCTACGCCGGGCCACGCGTCTTGTGACTACCCAGGACTAGACCAGTGGCTCGGGTGCGGTGGTCTGCCGCCTAGGCCGGTGGCTCGGGCGCGGTGATCTGCCGGTAGGCGAGCGCGGCGAGCCGGGACTGGCCGTCCTTGCTGGGGTGGAACCAGTCCCAGTGGCTCAACTGGCCGCCGTCGAAGCGGTAGGCGTGGACCGCCCCGCCGTCGTACCGGCACCGCCGGTCCTTCTCGCACACCTCTTCGAGCACTTCGTTGTACTCCACCACGCGGTCCCGCACCGAGTTGCGCCGCTCGGACGCCGCGGTGTCCAGGTTGTCGGGGTCGGCCAGCATCGAGGAGCAGATGCCCAGCTTCCACACCTGCTTGCCGAGCGGGTTGGTGCGCCCCTGGGACCAGAGCCGCTTGAGGTCCGGCACGGACGCCACGTACACCTGGGTCTTCGGCAGCGCGCTGCGGAGCGTGCGCAGTGCGGCGGTGAAGTCCTCGCGGAAGTCGCCGACCGGGGTCATCGAGGCGGCCGTTGAGCGGCAGGCGTCATTGGCGCCGACCATCACGGTCAGAAGCTCGGGCCGCTCGGCGACGGCCTGTTCCACCTGGCCGGGCAGATCCGCCATCCGGGCGCCGGTCCTGGCGTGGTTCCAGCTGTGCGAGGCGGCGCGCTCCTTGCCCAGGAGCCGGGTGGCGAGGCTGCGCACCCCGGCGTCCGTGCCGGTCGCCCAGGACGCCTCGGGGCAGTCGGAGAGCACCGAGCAGGCGTCGAAGCCGCGCGTGATGGAGTCGCCGACGGCCGCGAGCGAGCGGGGCGTGGTGTCCCAGGAGGGCGTCGGTTTCGGGGACGGCTTGTCGTGGGCGGACGGGCCGCCGGGGGCTCCGGAGTCGCCGCCCTGCGCATCGCACGCGGTCAGCGACGCGGTGCCGAGAAGAGCCGCCGTCGCGAGAGCGACGACGGCACGCGAGCGGTGCCTGCGGTTCCGCATCCCCTGGTCCCCTCTGTCGATCTACGTGACGCCGTGTGCCCGCCCGGGGTTGCGCCCCGCCGGGTGAAAGGTCGGAGTTTCCTGGGCTACGGACCGACGGTACGTCACACTCCTTGCGCCGCCGCACGGTAGCCTCGGCCCCGTAGCCGCCTGGCCACTGCTGTCACGGCGGCGACAGGCGGGAGATCCACCCGGTGACGCCCCGCTGCTGTGGTTCCGCTAAATTACATCACGTCACATCTGTCCCCTTTTTTTCAGGTTTCTCTAGTATTTGGGGAAAACTGCTCGGCACGGGCGCGAGGCCGCTGGGGAAGGCGAACCTCGACCCACACTGGAGGTCCCGGTGACGACACGTGGAGTTCTGTACGTGCACTCCGCTCCGCGCGCGCTGTGCCCACACGTCGAGTGGGCCGTCGCGGGCGTGCTCGGCGCGCGCGTGAGCCTCGACTGGATCAGGCAGCCCGCGGCGCCGGGCACCTGGAGATCCGAATTCTCCTGGCAGGGCTCGGTGGGCACGGCCTCCAAGCTCGCCTCCGCCCTGCGCGGCTGGCAGATGCTGCGCTTCGAGGTCACGGCGGAGCCCTGCCCGAGCGCCGAGGGCGAGCGGTACAGCGCCACGCCCGAGCTCGGCATCTTCCATGCCGTCACCGGGCTGCACGGCGACATCCTCATCCCCGAGGACCGGCTGCGCGCCGCCCTGGCCCGCTCCCAGCAGGGCGAGAGCGACCTGGCCGCCGAGCTCGCCAAGCTCCTCGGCAAGCCCTGGGACGACGAGCTTGAGCCGTTCCGCTACGCGGGCGAGGGCGCGCCCGTGCGGTGGCTCCACCAGGTGGTCTGAGACGCGCGAAGGGCCCCCACCAGGTGGTGGGGGCCCTTCGCGTACGTACTGCGAGCGAGGTCAGACGGTCCTGAACGCCAGGACCACGTTGTGACCGCCGAAGCCGAACGAGTCGTTCAGCGCCGCGATCCTGCCCTCGGGCAGCGCGCGGGCCTTGTCCCGGATGACGTCCGCGTCGACCTCGGGGTCGAGGTTCTCGATGTTGATCGTCGGCGGGGCGATGCGGTGCTTCAGCGCGAGGACCGTGGCCACGGTCTCCACGCCGCCCGCGCCACCGAGCAGATGACCGGTCATCGACTTGGTGCTGGCGATCGCCATGTGGTCCACGTCGTCGCCGAACGCCTTGCGCAACGCCTTGATCTCCGCGACGTCACCCTGCGGCGTCGAGGTGGCGTGCGCGTTCACGTGCACGATCTCGGCGGGCTTGAGGTCGGTGTTGTCGAGCAGGTTCTGGAGCGCCGCGGCGATGCCGTTGCCGGACGGCTCGGGCTGCGTGATGTGGTGCGCGTCGGCCGAGATGCCCTGGCCGACGGCCTCCGCGTAGATCTTCGCGCCGCGGGCCCTGGCGTGCTCCTCGGACTCAAGGACGATCACACCGGCGCCCTCGCCGAGCACGAAGCCGTTGCGGTCGGCGTCGTAGGGACGCGAGGCGCCCTGCGGGTCGTCGTTGTTCTTGGACATCGCCATCATGTTGCCGAACGCGACGATCGGCAGCGGGTGGATCGCCGCCTCCGTGCCACCCGCGACGACGACGTCGGCGCGGCCGGTGCGGATCATCTCGATCGCGTAGCCGATGGCCTCGGCGCCCGAGGCGCAGGCCGACACCGGGGTGTGGACGCCCGACTGGGCGCCCAGCTCGATGCCGACGTTGGCCGCCGGGGAGTTGGGCATCAGCATCGGCACGGTGTGCGGGGAGACGCGGCGTACGCCCTTCTCCTTCAGCACGTCGTACTGGTCAAGAAGCGTGGTCACGCCGCCGATGCCGGAGGCGATGACCGCGCCGAGACGGTGCGGGTCCACCGAGGCGTCCTCGCCCGCCTTGGCGGTGTAGCCGGCGTCCGCCCAGGCCTCCTTGGCCGCGATCAGCGCGAACTGCGCCGAACGGTCCAGCTTGCGGGCCTGCGGCCGGGGGATGACCTCGCCCGGCTCCACGGCGATCTGGCCGGCGATGCGGACGGGCAGCTCGGCTGCCCAGTCCTGCTCCAGCGCGCTGACGCCGGAGCGGCCCGCGAGCAGGCCCTCCCACGTCGACGCTGCGTCGCCACCCAGCGGTGTGGTTGCGCCGATACCGGTGACGACCACGGTGCGATTGGTCGAGTTCACAGGAAAATTCTCCACGGTGTTGAGGGGATCAGCGGCGCCACCGCCGGGTGGCGACAGAGCACGGCCTGGATCAGGCCTGGTGCTCGAGGATGTACTTGGTCGCGTCGCCGACCGTCTTGAGGTTCTTGACGTCGTCGTCCGGGATCTTGACGTCGAAGCGCTCTTCGGCGGCGACGACGACCTCGACCATGGACAGCGAGTCGACGTCCAGGTCGTCGGTGAAGGACTTGTCCAGCTGGACGTCCTCGACCGGGATGCCGGCGATCTCGTTCACGATCTCGGCGAGACCGGCGACGATCTCTTCCTGAGTGGCGGCCATGTTGGCGCTCCTTCTTATGTATCCAGAGGGTGTGGCGCCCGCCGCGGCAGCGGCAGGTTGGTTTACAGCCGTACGGATCGGATGATCCGGACGTGATGCCTAGGGGAGGGTAACGACCGTGGCGGCGTACACGAGACCCGCCCCGAAGCCGATGACGAGCGCGGTGTCGCCGCTCTTCGCCTCACCGGTCGCCAGGAGCCGCTCCATCGCGAGCGGGATCGAGGCGGCCGAGGTGTTGCCGGTGGTGCGCACGTCACGGGCGACCGTCACATGCTCCGGCAGTTTCAGAGTCTTCACCATCGAGTCGATGATCCGCTCGTTGGCCTGATGCGGAATGAAGACATCCAGGTCGTCCGCGGTGATTCCGGCCGCGTCCAGCGCCTGCTGTGCGACCTTCGCCATCTCGAACACGGCCCAGCGGAACACCGCCTGGCCCTCCTGCGTGATGGCAGGGAACTTTTCGGGAGCGCCATTGCGGTACGCCTCCCAGGATTCGGTCTGCTTGATCGTCTCGGACTTGTCGCCCTCCGAGCCCCAGACCGTCGGGCCGATCCTCGGCTCCTTGGAGGGGCCGACGATCACGGCACCGGCACCGTCACCGAACAGGAACGCCGTCGCGCGGTCGTGCAGGTCGGTGAGGTCGCTCAGCCGCTCCACGCCGATGACCAGGACGTATTCGGCGGAACCATCGGTGACCATGCCCCTCGCGAGGGTCAGGCCGTAGCCGAATCCGGCGCAGCCCGCGGAGATGTCGAACGCGGCGGGCTTGCCCGCGCCGATCTTGTCCGCGATCTCGGTGGCGATGGCCGGGGTCTGCTTGAAGTGCGAGACGGTGGAGACGATCACGCCACCGATCTGCTGGGGCGTGATGCCCGCGTCGGCGATCGCCTTGCCCGCCGCCTCGACCGACATCGCGGCCACGGTCTCCTCGTCGGAGGCCCAGTGGCGGGTCGCGATGCCCGAGCGGGATCGGATCCACTCGTCGGACGAGTCGATCGTTTCCAGGATCACCTCGTTCGGCACGACACGGGTGGGCCGGTAGCCGCCGACGCCCATGATCCGCGCGTACGGTGCGCCCTGGCTGGGCTTGATCTTCGACATGCGCTACGGCTCCTTGTCAGTCGTCGGCTCAGGAATGCTCGGCGACGAGCGTGCGGGCCGCGTCGAGGTCGTCGGGGGTCTTGACCGCGAGCGTCTTGACGCCGGGCAGGGCGCGCTTGGCCAGACCGGTGAGGGTGCCGCCGGGGCACACCTCGATGAGGGCCGTGACCCCGAGCTCCTTGAACGTCTCCATGCAGAGGTCCCAGCGGACCGGGTTGGCCACCTGGCCGACGAGCCGCGCGATGACCTCGGCACCGGTGGCGACGGTGGCGCCGTCCCGGTTGGAGACGTAGACGGTCTTCGGGTCGGCGGTACGCAGCCCCTCGGCCGCCTCTTCGAGCTGCGAGACGGCCGGAGCCATGTGGTGCGTGTGGAAGGCGCCCGCGACCTTGAGGGCGACGACCTTGCGGACACCTTCGGGCTTGTCGGCCTCCAGGGCTTCGAGCTGCTCCTTGGTGCCCGCGGCCACGATCTGGCCCGCGCCGTTCACGTTCGCCGGGGTCAGGCCGAGCTTCTCCAGGTGCGCGGTGGTGACCTCGGGGTCGCCCCCGAGCAGCGCCGCCATGCCGGTCTCGGTGACCGCGGCGGCCTCGGCCATGGCCAGGCCCCGCCTGCGGACGAGGCGCAGGGCGTCGTCGTCGGAGAGCACACCCGCGTACGCCGCGGCGGTGATCTCGCCGACGCTGTGGCCCGCGACGGCGCCGGGCGCGATGTCACCCAGCGCGGCGGCGGAGAGCAGCCCGGCGGCCACGAGGAGCGGCTGGGCCACGGCGGTGTCGCGGATCTGGTCCGCGTCGCCCTGCGTGCCGTAGTGGGCGAGGTCGAGCCCAATGGCGTCCGACCAGGCACCGAGACGGTCGGCGGCGCCGGGGAGGTCGAGCCAGGGGGTCAGGAAACCGGGCGTCTGAGCGCCTTGGCCGGGAGCGACGAGTACGAGCACTCTCACACTCTCTCTTGTGGACGGCCCACCTGGCCGGTGGGGACAGGGACGAAGAACGGCTGACGGAATTGTAGAGGCCCAACAAAAGGCTATGCCTGGGGATCCCCATCGGCCAGACGCCCCAGGATCAGCGCGATCCGCAGCGTGAACGCGGAGCGTACATCCGAAGGTGACCAGCCGGTGACGTCAGTCACACGTCGGAGCCGGTAGCGCACGGTATTGGGGTGGACGAAGAGCATCCGGGCGGCACCTTCGAGGCTGCTCGCCTGCTCCAGATAGACACTCAGCGTTTCCAGGAGGGCGGAGCCCGCTTCTTCGAGCGGTCTGTAGATCTCCTCCACCAACTGCTCGCGGGCCGCCGGATCACCCGCCATGGCGCGCTCGGGCAGCAGATCGTCCGCGAGCACGGGGCGCGGCGCGTCCTGCCAGGCCGCCGCGGCCTTGAGCCCGGCGGCCGCGGCCTGCGCGGAACGGGTGGCGGCGAGCAGGTCGGGGACGATCGGCCCCGCCACGACGGGCCCCGCCGCGTACGGCCCGATCAGCGCCTTGGCCACCGCCAGCGGATCGTCCTTGCCGCCCGCGATGACGACCAGGCGGGTGCCGAGGACTCCGGTGAGGACCTGGAGCTTGGCGTGCCGGGCGGCGCGGCGGATGGCCTCGACGGTGAGCTCGCTGTCGCCGTCGGGGGCGGTGCCGAGGATCACGCAGACGTGGTCGGGCGAGTTCCAGCCGAGCGCCGCCGCCCGGCTGACCGCGCCCTCGTCGGCCTCGCCGGACAGCACCGCGTTGACGACGAGGGACTCCAGGCGGGCGTCCCAGGCACCGCGTGCCTCGGCGGCCTGCGCGTACACCTGGGCGGTGGCGAAGGCGATCTCACGGGCGTAGACGAGGAGCGCCTCGCGCAGCACCGACTCGTCGCCGGGCGCGGCGACCTCGTCGATGGCCGACTCCATGACCTCGATCGTCGTACGCACCATCTCCACGGTCTGGCGCAGGGTGATCGCCCTGGTCAGCTCGCGGGGCGCGGTACCGAACACGTCGGTCGAGATGGCCTGGGGCGCGTCGGGGTGCCGGAACCACTCGGTGAACGCGGCGATACCGGCCTGCGCGACCAGGCCGATCCAGGAGCGGTTCTCCGGTGGCATCGCCCGGTACCAGGACAGCGTCTCGTCCATGCGCGCGATGGCCTGCGCCGCGAGACTCCCTGACGACTTCTCCAGGCGCTTCAGGGTCGCGGTATGGGCATGCGGGGTCCGGCCGTCCTGGCCGGCCCCCGGCTGGGACTCCTGCGGAACTTCGTTCGCTGAGGGTTCGGGCACGGGACAAGACTGCCTTATCGGGACGGGGG